>JAJAYM010000001.1 GCA_027117675.1 Actinomycetes bacterium
GAACAGTGCCCAGCTGGTGGCATTTGGGTCGACACGTCGGCCCGGAGTCGCAGTAGGCGAAGATCCCCAGGTTCAGGCACTGCTGGATGCCGCGACACCGGTCATCACGCTGGTCGCCAAGTCTGATGTTCGCCATGTGACCGAGGCGCTTCGAACCACGCTGGACGAGAACTTGGCCATGGTCGGCGACACCGTCGAGTTCCTCGTTGGAGAGGGGCGGCGGGTCTTCCTTGACCTCGAGCATTTCTTCGATGGATACCGGCACGATCGCGACTACGGTCTGAGGGTGCTGGATGCGGCCGCACGAGCTGGCGCGGACGTCGGCGTCCTGTGCGATACCAACGGTGGTCTCCTTTCGCTGGATGTCCATGCCATTGTCACCGAAGTGCGCGCGCGCAGTGGCGGGCTGAGATTGGGCATCCACTGCCAGGACGACACGGCTTGTGCTGTTGCGAACACGCTTGCGGCGGTGCAGGCGGGTGCCAGCCACGTGCAGTGCACCGCCAACGGCTACGGCGAGCGAACGGGCAACGCCGACCTCTTTTCGGTCATCGGGAACCTCGAAACCAAACTGAATCGCCGCGTGCTTCCCGTCGGTCGATTGCCTGAACTGGTCCGGGTCTCGCATGCCCTGGCTGAGTTGGCCAACATTGCGCCGAACACGCCCCAGGCGTATGTCGGAGTCTCATCATTCGCGCACAAGGCCGGTCTGCACGCCAGCGCAATCAAGATCTCACCCGACTTGTACAACCATCTCGACCCAACGATCGTCGGCAACGACATGCGCGTTCTCGTCACCGAGATGGCCGGACGAGCTTCGATTGAGCTCAAAGGCAAAGAGCTTGGTTATGACCTTGCTGACGACCGTAAGGCCTTGGGAGTCGTTGTCGATCGGGTGAAGGCTCTTGAGTCGCAGGGCTACTCGTTTGAGGCGGCCGACGCCTCCTTCGAGCTGCTCCTGCGCGAGGTCACCGAAGGAGAGCGGCGTCGTTACTTCACTGTCGAGTCGTGGCGGACGATTGTTGAGCAGCAACCGGGGGGCCAGGTCGTCAGTGAGGCCACGGTCAAGGTGTTCGCCAAGGGTCAGCGGATCGTGGCAACCGGGGAGGGAAATGGTCCGGTCAACGCGCTCGACAAGGCTCTGCGGCACGCTCTGGAGCAAATCTTCCCCGAGCTCGCTGCCCTGGAGCTGGTCGACTACAAGGTGCGCATCCTCGAAGGCAACGAGGGCACCGGCGCAATCACCAGAGTCCTCATCGAGTCGTCCGACGGCCATGGCGAGTGGGACACCATCGGCGTGCACGAGAACGTGATCGCCGCGTCATGGATGGCCCTGGACGACGCCATCACCTACGGACTGCTCCGCGCCGGCAGGGTCGCCGAGGGCGTCCTTCCTACGCCAGCCGATTCGTGATGGCGGACACCGCTACCGGTAACGACGCCGGGGTGCGCATCGCCCGGTTCACCGTGGCCGACCAGATCGCCTACGGAGTTGTCCAAGGTGACGCCGACGACGTCGCTTCCCTCTCGGTGAATGCCATCAACGGGCATCCGTTCGCCCCGTTCGAACAGACCTCGGCACGGTTCGCGATGAAGGACGTCCGCTTGCTGCCTCCCGTGCTCCCCAACAAGCTGATCGGGATCGGGAAAAACTACGCCGACCACGCTCGCGAGATGGGCGAGGAACCACCGACGACGCCGGTCATGTTCCTCAAGCCGTCCACCGCTGTGATCGGTCCTGGCGAGTCGGTTGTTCTGCCACCGCAGTCACAGCAGGTGGAGTTCGAAGGCGAGATCGCCGTCGTGATCGGACGCCTTGCTAGGGACGTCCCCGCTGAGCGAGTCGGCGAAGTCATCTTGGGCTACACCTGCGCCAACGACGTCACGGCGCGTGACCTGCAGCACAGCGATGGCCAGTGGACGCGGGCCAAGGGTTTTGACACCTTCTGCCCGCTGGGCCCGTGGATCTCGACCGGTGTCGACGCCACGGCGCTTGCCGTGCAGACCGAGGTCAACGGACAGACCAGGCAGTCGGCCCCCGTGTCCGCGATGGTCCACTCGATCACTGACCTTGTGGTCTTCGTTTAATCAGTGATGACACTGATCCCAGGGGATGTGATCTTGACCGGGACTCCGGCTGGCGTCGGCCCTCTCGCCGATGGCGATCGAGTATCGGTCAGCGTGTCAGGCGTGGGCCGACTCGACCACACCGTTCGGGTGGCCGACTGAAAACCCTCGGTCGCTACCCTTCATCCGTCCACGCGTGCCCACGTCTCGAGAGATCTCATGACCTCCCCAACCGCACCTGTCCGCGTCCGCTTCTGCCCGTCGCCAACGGGCAATCCGCACGTCGGGATGGCCCGCACCGCGCTCTTCAACTGGGCGTTCGCTCGTCGGCACGGCGGAACGTTCGTCTTCCGGATCGAAGACACCGACGCCCAGCGTGACTCCGAGGAGTCGTACCTGCAGCTGCTCGCGTCTCTTCGCTGGTTAGGGCTTGACTGGGATGAGGGGCCAGAGGTTGGCGGGCCATTCGGACCGTATCGGCAGTCTGAGCGGCTGGACCGCTATGCCGCCGTGGCCAGCCAGCTGTTGGACGCCGCACGTGCCTACCGCTGCTACTGCAGTTCTGATGAGCTCGAGGTGCGCCGAGAAGCTGCGCGCGCTGCGGGCCGCGCTCCCGGCTATGACGGTCACTGCCGTGAGCTCACCGACCAGCAGGCGAACGCCTTCGTTGCTGAGGGACGCCCTTCGGTGGTTCGTTTCCGGATGCCGGACGGCGCCTTCACCTGGACCGACCTCGTCCGTGGCGACGTCACTTTCCCAGCCGGCGAGGTGGGCGACTACGTACTCGTCCGCGCCAATGGCGATCCGCTGTACACGCTTGTCAACCCGGTAGACGACGCCCTGATGCAGATCACTCACGTGCTGCGCGGCGAAGACCTGCTCTCCTCGACACCACGACAGCTGGCCCTATGGGGTGCGCTGGGTGAACTCGGGATTGCTGAGGGTCCGCTTCCGGAGTTCGGTCACCTTCCCTATGTCATGGGGGAGGGGAACAAGAAACTCTCCAAGCGTGACCCGGAGTCATCGTTGCTCTTCTACGTCGAGCAGGGCTACCTGCCAGAGGGCATGACCAACTACTTGGCGCTGCTCGGCTGGTCGCTCAGCGAGGACCAAGATCGCTTCTCGTTGCAGGAGATGGCTGACGCCTTCGACATTTCGCGTGTCAACGCCAGCCCGGCTCGCTTCGACCTCAAGAAGTGCACGGCACTGAACGCTGATTGGATTCGGCTGCTCGACGGCCCGGAGTTCGTCGCTCGGCTTGGGGTGTTCCTTCGTGAACAGCGGGGCATGCACCTCGACGCTGATGGCGTCGACACCGTGCGGGTCGCTGCCGCACTTGTGCAAGAGCGGGTCGAGACACTGGGCCAGGCGGCCGACATGCTGCACTTCCTCCTGGTCGAAGAGGCTGATTTCGCTGTCGACCCCGCAGATGCCGCCAAGTTGCTCACCGTCGACAACCATCCCGTGCTGGAAGCGGCTACTGGCGCTCTCGGTGAGCTCGAGAACTGGTCAACCGAAGCAATCGAGGCCTCGCTCCGCGCTGCTTTGATCGACGGGCTCGACCTCAAGCCGCGCGTGGCATTCGGGCCGGTGCGAGTCGCGATCAGCGGGCGACGCGTCTCTCCTCCGCTCTTTGAGTCTCTGGAGATCTTGGGCAAGGAACGGAGCCTGGCCCGACTGGAGTCGGCGGTACAGATCGCCTCACTACCCTGACGTGAGTCGATTTGGGGAGGCGCATCCCGGTTGGGTATCCTCAACGCCTGCCGGAACTTCTCGGCACCCATGGGGTATGGGGTAATTGGCAGCCCGACGGTTTCTGGTTCCGTTAGTCTAGGTTCGAGTCCTGGTACCCCAGCGCGTTGGTGCGGTTCCCCGCCTGGGTACTGTCATCCGACGTCCAGTCCCACTCGGCCCGTCCCTATTGGAC
>JAJAYM010000002.1 GCA_027117675.1 Actinomycetes bacterium
CCTTTGGACCCTGGTTCGTAGCACCAAAAGCGGTACTGTTGGGCTGATCTAGGGAGCGAACGTTGCCGAAACGCACGAGTTCGGGCGCCGCGACCCCCGAAGGCTCGAACCCCTATTCTCATCGTCGTGCGTGGGGCCCCCAGGCGCGCATGCAGGCGAGAGCCCGCCTCCAGGGGGCGATCGATGAGCACAGCGGACTCCTGGAAGTCGTGGAAGCCACAGCCGTCGTGATCTGCCAAGAACTGTCCGCTCGCACCGTCACGGTGACGCTTCTGAAAGACGACATGTATCGCGACATCGTCAAAGTCGGCGACTACGACCCAGCAGAGAGCATCGATGTCCGTGAGCAATACCCGGCTTTCAACTATCCGGAGGCCACGGCTCGCCTGCTGGCTAATCAGGCATATGTCAGCAGCGACTCCACGCGCGACATCCACCACGAGCATCTGCAGATTGTTCCGGAAGAACTGGTCAGCGGTTTCCTGGGCGTCCCGATCGTCGCTGACGGTCAGGTGCGGGGCGAGGTTTTCGCAACTCGCAGAGCCGCAGAGCCGCCGTTTACCGCCGACGACGTCGAAGTCGCCCGCGACCTCGCGACCCAGCTCGGTGGCCGCTTCCCCACACTTCTGGCCGAATATGCGCTCGCCAACCCCGACTGGTAGCCGAGGCCCCCGGCGTTAGTCGTCGCTGCGGGCTCCATCTCCGGGAGCTCCCGGCACTCAGGGCTAGCACCCTCTCTGCCGACATATCCAGCGATGTCACCGGAGCCGAGATCCTCCGCATCGCGACTTGGCGCTGCCGTGCAGCAGGTCGCGCCCTTTGCCGTGGCCGGACTTGCTGCACCCCTCGTCTCGCTCGGAGGTGATGGCCAGTCTCACCTGCGAGCCCTGATATCCGGCTTGGTCATCATGCTCATCTCCCTCGCCGGACTTGCGAACGTGTTCGAGAGGGACGCCAGTCGACTGTGGAAGAACCTCTGGACCCTGACATGGCTCCTGTCACTCGCACTACTGGTCTACGGCGCGGGTGGCGCCGACTCTGGCGCAACACTGATTCTCTTCGTCCCTCCCTTGTGGATGAGTCTGTACGGTGAGCGTTCGGACGCATTGGTAACTCTGGCCTTCATGCTCACGGCCGTTATTGCGGTCACTCTGTTCGATGGTGCCTCGGAAGTGACCACCACCGACGTGCGACGTCTCATTGCTTTCATCACCGTTCCGGCGCTTGCGGTGTGGACGGTTTCCACATTGGTGCAGCGCCTCGCCCAGAGCGATGCCTACGCCCGGCAAGCGCAGGAGACGCTCACCGTCGTGGCCAGCGCAGCACGCCAGATCCGGCAGGACGGCGACCCTAGACGAATGGCCTGCGTCGCGCTGCACGACCTTCTAGGCGCCGAGGTCGTCCTCATCATCGAGCCAGACGGAACGAACCATCTGCGTGAGAGTGCGGCACTGGGAACGGAGCGAACGGATCGACGTCTGACCCTGGACCGCTCGTTGCTGGCCGGGGAGGTCTACCTGGGCGGGCGGCCTGTGTTCCTCGCAGACGCGGCGAGTGATCCACGGGCAAGCCGAATCGTGGAGCGAGATGCCGAAGCCCGCAGCGTTCTCGCGCACCCCTTCGGTCACGACGGAGTCGTCCACGGAGTGCTCGAGATCGTCTGGAACCAGCAGCACTCAGCACCACCGAAACAGAGCAGTGCGGTGGTGTCACTGCTCGCGCAGGAGATCAGCTGGTCCATCGAGCGCGCCGACCAGTTAGCCACCCTGCGTCTAAGCGCTACCACCGACTCGCTGACCGGCATGGGAAACCGCCGTGTCTGGCGCGAGCAGCTGCCGCCCCTGATGGACGGCCCGCTCTGTGTCGCTATCGCCGACCTTGATCACTTCAAGGCCTACAACGACACCTACGGGCACAATGCAGGTGACACGCTGCTGAAGTCCTTGGGTGAGTCCTGGCGACACTTGGTTCGCCCCGATGATCTTCTCGTGCGCTGGGGCGGTGAGGAGTTTGCCGTCGCTCTTCCCGGCTGCACACCAAGCGAGGCACTGGTTGTTCTCGAGCGGCTAAGCCGCGGCGTTCCCCTTGGTCAAACGGTGTCCATTGGTGTCGCCGGGAGGCAGCCGGACGAGACTATCGAGAAGCTGATGACTCGCGCCGACGCTGCTCTTTACGAAGCGAAGCAAAGCGGCCGGAACCGCATCTACGTCTGCACCGCCGGTCGGCCCGTGGGCGCGGCGAACCTCCTCTAGACACGCAGCACCGGAGCCAAGCCGATCGGTCCGTCCCCTTGCCTGGTTAGTGCCCTAGGGTTCTCCACGTGCGTCTGAACCTGCTAGGAGTCCGCGGCTCGACCCCAGTGTCTGGTCAGAACTTCAACCGCTACGGGGGACACACCTCATGCGTCGCGGTCACCGCATCTGGTGACACCCGGCCAACGGTTGCTCTCGATGCCGGCACCGGGCTGCAGAACTTCACCGCCCTCATGCAGGGCGAACCTTTCGGCGGCACCATCTTGTTGAGCCACCTGCACTGGGACCACATGCAAGGGCTGCCCTTCTTCCGAGCCGGAGACCGTGACGACTCCGACGTCAGGATGTGCGTTCCCGCCCAAGATGGGCTGAGCGGTGAGCAGCTCCTTCGCCAGTCCATGGCACCACCGGCGTTTCCCATCACACCGGCCGGGCTCAGGGGATCCTGGAAGTTTGCCGCGATCGAGCCGGGCGCCTATCAGATCGAGTCATTCACGGTGACCGCTGCGGAGGTCAGACACAAGGGCGGCCGTGCCTTCGGCTACCGCGTGAGTGATGGCTTCACCGACATCGCCTACCTTCCCGACCACGTCGCTCGCGGCGAGATCACCGCTGGGCTCGAGTCGCTGGTCCGTGGTGTCGACGTTCTCCTGCACGATGCCCAGTTCGTCGAGGCCGAACGATCACTCGCCGACGCATACGGCCATTCGACGATCGGCGATGCCGTCGAGCTTGCCGTTAGTCTCGACGTCGGACGCCTGGTGCTCTTCCATCACTCCCCAGTGCGTACCGACGACCAACTCGATGCCCTCGCAGCCGACATAGACGCTCCGATGCCGGTCGACATGGCGTGCGAGGGACTCGTTCTGGACTTGGGCTAGTCCCAGAGCCAGAGTTCGGGTCTAAGACTCTTCGCGGCGGTGGCCCTCGGCCAGCTTCTCCAGCGCAGTTAGGTCGATCTCGGTTGCCTCAGCAACCGCGATGCGCACGGGGGTCCTGGCAGTGAGAGTTGCCGTACGCACACCTGTCTCGAGGATGGCGCGCTCCCCCATCACCGCACCAGGGCCGACCTCGGACAGCACTTCGCCGTCGACATCGATCGCCAGGATTCCGTCAAGCAGGATCAGGAGCGAGCTACCCGGCTCACCTTGCCGTGCGACCACGGCTCCCTCGGAGAACTCTTCGATGTGTGGCTTCTTTCCAGCTGACATCAAGGCATGCGAGAGCTGGTGCTCGAGCTCAGTCTCAACGGCGCTGACAATCGCCGGGGAGTCTTGCTCACCCCATGGTGTGGCGTCACCGTAGGAGTTTTCCAGCCAGTTCTGCGTGTCGATAAGACCGGACTTGGCG
>JAJAYM010000003.1 GCA_027117675.1 Actinomycetes bacterium
ACCGTGGCTGACCCCGATGTGTCACCCGATGTGGCACGTACGTGGCACGACTTCACCGGCAATTAGCAACACTGAACGGTGTCAGCGGACATGACAGTCTCCCTGCTGGCGGTCAGGTGATGTCCCTGCTGGCGGACAGCTGATCTCCCTTTCTTGTCCTGGTGCTGGCGTTCGTGTCGGTGCCGTATGGGGCGGCCCTTCGGGGCTTGGCTCGAGGTCTCTAACCACCTTGAGCTAGCCGACCGAAGGGCCGCTATGAAGAAGTCTGACAGGGAGATCATGGAAATCTTTGAGGCGTTCAACGCTACGGGCTGCGCGCATTCGGCGGCGGCGTTGGCGGGTGTGGATCCCAAGACGGTGCGCCGGTATGTCGCGGCGCGTGATGCGGGTCGGCCGGTGGATGCGCCGGTGTCGCGGGGCAAGCTGATCGATGCGTTCATGGGCAAGGTTGAGGAGCTCGTGGAGACCAGTGAGGGCACGGTCCGCGCGGATGTGGTGCATGAGCGGCTGGAGTTGATGGGGTTCGCTGGTGATGAGCGGACCACGCGGCGCGCGGTCGCGGTGGTGAAGGCGGCGTGGCGTGATGGGCATCGGCGCTCGTATCGGCCGTGGATCACCGAGCCGGGGTCGTGGTTGCAGTTCGACTGGGGTTACGGCCCGGTCGTGCCTGGCCCGGACGGCTCGCCGCGGCGCACACTGCTGTTCTGTGCGTGGCTGGCGTGGTCGAGGTTCCGGGTGGTGATCCCGACGTGGGACCGCACGCTGGGCACGCTGATCTCGTGCTTGGACGCGACGCTGCAGGTGATCGGCGGGGCACCGACGTATGCGTTGACCGACAACGAGAAGACGATCACGACCGACGTGGTTGCCGGAGTCCGGGTTCGGCATCCGGAGATCGTCGCGGCCTGCCGGCATTACGGGTTGACGGTGCATTCATGTGTGCCGTTCGATCCGGAGTCCAAGGGCGGGTCGGAGGCCACCGTGCGGATCTCCAAGGCCGACCTGGTGCCCACGGACGCGAACCTGCTGCCCGACTACGGCTCGTTCGCGGAGTTGGTGGCCGCGTGCGAGGTGTTCTGCGAGGAGGTCAACGCCAGGGTCCACCGCGAGACGATGCGGATCCCCGCCCATGGGCTGCTGGTGGAGCAGAAACGGATGCATCCGCTGCCGGTCGAGCCGTTCTCCACGGCCTTGGGCCAGACCAGGACGGTGATGTCCGATCAGACGATCCGGATGGGCAGCGTGCGGTATTCCACGCCGCCGGGGTTCGTCGGCCACGAGGTCTGGGCGCGAGTGCTCGGTGAGGAGGTCGCGATCACCGCCCGCACGCCCAGCGGCCTACGGGAGATCGCCCGGCACCGGTTGTCGACGCCGGGCAACCCGCGGATCGACTCCGCCCACTACCCCAACCATCCCCAGGACCCCAGCGGTGCGCCCAGGCCTCCGAAGGCGAAGGCCCGCAGCACAGCCGAGGCGGCGTTCTTGGGCATCGGGCCCGGCGCGCACGCCTGGCTGGTCGAGGCCGCCGCGATCGGCGCGCAACGGGTCCGCAGCAAGATGGCCGAGGCCGCCGAACTGGCCGCGCTGATGGGCACAGTCGCCGTCAACGACGCCCTGCACGTCGCCGCGAACGCCGGCAGGTTCGGTGACGGTGACCTGCTCAGCATCCTCACCTACCACGGGGCCGGCATCGTCGGGCACGACGTCGTCGTGGCCGACCCCCAGCACGCGCTGCAGCCGGGAACCGCCGGCTGGGCCGGGTTCACCACCACCGACGGTGTCGCATGACGATCAAGGCGGCGACACCGCCGCCCCTGCCCGACGAGCTGGCCGCGGCGCTGCGCCGGATGCGGATGCCCTACCTACGCGCCGCAGCACCGGAGATACTCGCGACCGCCAAGGCCCAACGCTGGGACCCCGCCGAAGTGCTGCGCGTGCTGATGGTCGAGGAGATCCGCGGTCGCGATGACGCCACCCGCCGTGCCCGCCGCAAGGCCGCCGCCCTGCCCGCCGGGAAGACGTTCGACTCCTGGCGCCAGACCGACTCCTCCATCCCGCCCGGCACCCAAACCGGCCTGGCCACCCTGGAATGGGTCCACCGCGCGGAGAACCTCGCCATCGCCGGACCGTCCGGCACCGGCAAGACACACTTCGTCGAAGCAATCGCACACGGCGTCATCAACGCCGGCATGCGCGTGTCCTGGTTCACCCTGGAAACCCTCACCGCCGCGATCGGTCGCGCTGTCGTCGACGGATCCGTCGCCCGCACAGTGCAGCGCATCACCCGCGCCGACCTCATCGTGATTGACGACATCGGGATGCTCCCCGCCGGACAAGCCCCCGGGGAGGCGTTCTACCGCGTCGTCGATGCCGCCTACGAACGCCGATCCATCGCCGTCACCTCGAACCTGCACCCGTCCGGGTTCGACACGATCATGCCCAAAACCCTGGCCACCGCCGCCGTCGACAGGCTCCTGCACCACGCCCACGTCGTCCTCACCGAGGGGACCTCACTGCGGCTGACCGACGCAACCACCGGCAAAGGCGTGGTGCCCCTGGGCTGACCCCACAAGGAGATCAGCTGTCCGCCCACAGGGAGATCACCTGTCCGCGGACAAGGACATCAACTGTCCGCCCACAGGGATTTCAGACTGTCCGTTGACAGAGGTCCCGGTGACCGTGGATTCCTTCGCTCCCCGGAACGACGCGAGACAGCATCATCGTCCCCATGCAAGAGGCGGACGTTCATGGCCGCGGCTCGACCGCACGGGGATCTCCGTCATCGAGTGGTTCAGCGGTTGACTTTGGGCTTGCGTGAGAAGCGCGACCCAATCGCTGCTTGCGCTACGGCTGGCGCGAAGGGCCAGACGGACATGGGTGAGCGGGGACTGAGGCCCGGGATTCCACTGGACTTGACCTTCCAGGAAGGTAGCTTGACCTTCCAGGAAGGTAGGAGTTCCAGCGGGGATGGCTCGACGGAGTCCCTCCAGATCGCTGGTCGCGAGGCGTACATAGATCTGCTGGCCGTCTTTGACGTCGCCCACAAGGGCGCTCGTGATATCGACGGTAAGGAGTACCGATCTGAGCGGATCCTTGTCACCCTCGATTGCCCGGTCAACTTCGAAGAATCAGAAAACCGAGTGAAATCGCTGGACCACAAAGCGGGGCCCAGTCAGTGATGGATAGTGCGAGAGATGCTTGAAGGAGCTTTGACAGGTCTCTTCGATGGCTCGGTGGTCCGAGGGTTGATGAACGCGTGATACGTTGATCAATAAGTCAACGAAGAGCAATTCAGATGCTCCGAACGTAGGCCGATACTGTAACTGCGCGAAGGGAATCTGATGAAACGTCGGTACGTGGGGTTCGCGGCAGTTGTCGTCGTGTTTCAACTCGCTCAGTTGCTTTTTGTTCTACCTAGCAACGCGGACTCGTTTGGGACCTGCCCCCCGGCTTCCCCATGTATTCCGGACAACTACGAGCACACCTTCTGTTACGGCAGCAGTCTGGATGGTCAGTCGAACATGAAGGACGCCATCCAGTACGCGATGGGCAACATGAACGACCAGACGTACTACTACAAGAACTTCGTCTCTTCCTGCGGGTCGTCTACTGATGTGAAGTGGGCCGACGGAAACTTGGGTGTTCATGTGTATGGGAGTTGGGCCTGCGATCAGGGGCTCAATAATGACGGATACTGTGAAGGTGGTACCGCCACCGTAAACATTACCCGGCTGGACGGTGAGCTGAATAAACAGAAGACCTCCTGTCACGAGCTGGGGCACTCGCTGGGAGCGATGCACGACGACAACGCGGACGACTGCATGAAGAACGGACCCGTGGATGTCGGCCACAAGACTTACAGCAACCATCACATCGACCACATCAACAGTAGAACGCCGCACGCATGAAAAGCCAACGAGTCCACAACGCCGAGGGCTTGAACGAAATGAAATCGCAGAGAAGTGGGGATGCAATGCGTCGTCAAAGGACAAAACGGGCTGCTGCGGGTGTTGCAATCGCCCTGTCGACCGTTGCGTTGTCGGCCGCGTGCGGGAACTCGCCGTCGGCAGGTGGCGTCGTATCGTCTGCGGCGAATGAGAACGCAACCGCGTCCGCCTTTGCCTCCAAGTTTCAATCCTTCTTCATTGACTACGAGTTGTCGGAGACTCCCGCCGACCTGCTTGCAGGAACAGACCTCGTAGTACGTGGTCAGCTCGCGTCCGTATCCCAAGGCCCAGCGGTCGTTTTCACGGAGAAGGATCCAAACGCCGATGTGAACTCGATTGTGTTATCAGTTCAGGTGTCCGACGTCGCGCGGGGCGCCTTGCCGGAGGGATCGAATGGAACGATTTACGTAGTGATACCGATGGCCAGTTTGCCCCTGAACGAATACGAGTCGGCGCTTCCCGTTGGAGAAGACACAGTGCTCTACCTGAACGAAGACAGAAGTCCGGACAGTTATTACCGCGATCCAAGCGTAGGGCGGCCGGGGAAACAGCCACTCTGGGTTCTGGCTAGTCCCCAGGGGTTCGTCGTCGAGCAGGGAGACACGTCGGTGCAGATCTTCGACACTCAAAAGTTCAGCGGGACCGTGGATGAGTTTCTGCCTACGAGTGACAGTTTCCCTGAGCCATCAAAGGGAACCGAGCAGACAGGCTAGGGCAGCCGCGCCAATCGCTCGATGAAACTTCGTGTTTACTGGAGTGATTTGCAGAGGGAGTGGGCCGAGCTGAGAGGTAAGACGTTCTGAACTTTACCGAGCCTGACATCCGGGAGCATGTCGCGCTCTTGCGGCGGCGGAAATACGCGGAGACCGCGATCAGACGAGGAATCACGGCCCTCAGACGCATCTGCTTTGATCCCGACGTCCGCGCCTTGAGCATCGGCTCGGAAGGTGCGTGAGAACCCTCTGTGATGAGGTGAGCATGGTTGCTGGGGCATTCTCCTACCCCAGCTCTGGGGGACAACGGCTGTAGGGCCCGGAATCGAGCATCGAGGACGAAGCTACTTGGCTTGCGGGCTGTCTACTATCCCAGAGCGGGCAAACCTTGAGATCGCTCGTGGCCGATGGAGTGCTGACGAAGCTTCTACCCACTTCGGAGTGAGCGAACAGATGATTCGCCTTCGGACAAACTTTAGCGGTGCTGTGATCAGAAGGTTTTGGTTGAGTGCATGGCAGTTCCTCTCGGTCGTTCTTCATTTATGGGGGTCCGTCGCGGAAGCCCTGGGGCAACCGCAGTGGAGGGAGCTGACTCGGTCAGACTGCTTGACAGCGGTTGCGTTCGGGCTCGCACGACGGTGACGTGGGGACGGTGGCTGACACGATTAATCACGGTTGAGCGCAGATTGTTGGTAGCAGTGCCAGGTGACGGTCACCTCATGGTTGGGTCACCGTCACTGAGTCCGGCGTCGATCCGGGCGACATGTTTGGCGCTGAGTTTGTCGGTGGATGCCCGGAGCGCGTTGCGGATCCGGTAGAGCGTGGTGATTGCGGCCCCCGGTGACCGAGTTGCTCTTGGCACGTGTTCTCCACCGAGCGTCGTACGGGCCGGGCACGTGCCTGGCTCGCGGATGAGGGCTACGGGCCGATCCGCTGACTGTCCGACCGAGGACCACGTCCCCACAGGCCAATTCAGCGATTCACTCGTCTTGCAC
>JAJAYM010000004.1 GCA_027117675.1 Actinomycetes bacterium
GACCAGTGCCAACTCGGTGCGTGCGGCGACCAACGGCACCATGATCTCTGGACGCGGTGCACCTCCCGCCGCGATCCGGTCGGCCGTGGCCTCTGCCATCGCCCGTACCTGAAGGCCGTAGAGGCCAGGCAACACCAGGCCGAGACGTACTCCGCGCATCCCCATCATCGGGTTCGCTTCGTGCATCAGCCGGACTGCTTCGAGCAGCTGATGATGTTCGGAGTCGCGGTTGCCAAGGATGTCTTCCAGAGCCACCTTGACCGACAGCTCGGTCAGGTCGGGCAGGAACTCGTGCAGCGGCGGGTCGAGCAGCCGAACGGTCACCGGCAAGCCATCCATCGCTGCCAGTAGGTCGGTGAAGTCCCTCCGCTGCAGCGGTAGCAGCTCTTCGTAGACGATCGCCCGTTCGGTATCGGACTTCGCGAGCACCAGCCGAACGACCAGCTGCTTACGGTCGCCCAGAAACATGTGCTCGGTCCGCGCAAGGCCCACACCGGACGCTCCCATCCGCCTGGCACGGGCGGCATCTTCGCCTGTGTCCGCGTTGGCCCGGACCCCGAGACGGCGGACTTCGTCGGCGTGCTTCATCAGCCGAGCCACCGCTGCCACCACCGGGTCATCAGAATGTCGAGCATCATCGGTTGAGTCCAACGAGTTGACGACCGGTGACGGGATAACAGCAACTGCACCGCGGAAGACCGCACCAGCGATGCCGTCGAGCGAGATGGGGTCTCCTTCCTTCACGGTGAGCCCATCTGGACCCGTGGCGACGCGCGCCTCCTCGTCGACGACGAGGGCTTCGGCGCCCACGACACAGGGCTTGCCCATGCCGCGTGCCACAACCGCTGCGTGCGACGTCTTGCCGCCTCGGCTGGTGAGGATCCCCTGCGCCGCGATCATCCCGCCCAGATCCTCCGGGTTGGTCTCGCGCCGCACAAGGACGACCTGCTCCCCCGCAGCCGCCCGGACAGCAGCCCGCTTTGAGTCAAAGACCGTGCTGCAGACAGCTGCGCCAGGCGACGCGGGAACACCCGTCACCCACGGACGTCCTACCTCAGCCGGGTCGACCTGGGGAAACATCAATCGAGCTAGTTGAGCACCGCTGACCCGGCGCAATGCCTCATCCATGTCGATCAAACCCTCGTCGACCAGCTGGATGGCAATGCGGAACGCGGCTTCCGGCGTCCGCTTGCCGACACGGGTCTGCAGCATCCAGAGTCGGCCCCGCTCGATAGTGAACTCGATGTCACACAGATCGCGGTAGTGCGTCTCAAGGCGACTCATGTTGGCGAGCAGCTCGGCGTGCTGCTCGGGGTGGCGTCGCGCGAGATCGTCGAGCGACATCGTGTTGCGGATTCCGGAGACGACGTCTTCGCCCTGCGCGTTCGGCAGGTAGTCGCCGTAAGCGCCAGCGGCCCCGCTCGCCGGGTCGCGGGTGAATGCGACACCGGTGCCACTGTCCTCTCCGCGGTTGACGAACACCATCGCCATCACGTTGACAGCCGTCCCGAGGTCGTCGGGGATCCCCTCCTGACGGCGGTAGAGCTGGGCGCGGTCGCCATCCCAGGAGCGGAGGACAGCCAGCACGGCGGCATCAAGCTGGTCGAACGGGTCCTGAGGGAAAGGGTGGCCGGTGCTCTCAACCATGACGGCCTTGTACGCCGCTACGACGTCGCGAAGCTGGTCCGGCGTCAAGTCGATGTCGCGGGCGGCACCGGCGTCGGCCTTGGCTTTGTCGAGGACGACGTCGAAGCGTTGGCCCGGCACATCGAGGACCGTGCGACCGAACATCTGCAGGAGTCGGCGGTAGGAGTCCCAGGCAAACCGCTCATCGCTCGAGCCAGCGCCACCAGCCAGAACGGTCTCGTCGTTGAGCCCGATGTTGAGGACGGTCTCCATCATTCCCGGCATCGAGAACTTCGCCCCCGATCGCACCGAGATCAGCAAGGGGGCCGAGGCGTCGCCCAAGCGGCGTCCCATGGCCTCCTCGAGGCGACCAAGGTGTTCGCGGATCTCCGCGCCCAGGCCATTGGGAGCCTGCCCCAGAGAGCGGAAGGCCCGGCACGCCTCAGTAGTGATGGTGAAGCCGGGTGGGACCGGGAGCCCGAGCGACGTCATCTCAGCAAGGTTGGCCCCCTTGCCACCCAGCAGGTCCTTGTCGTCTTTGCTGCCTTCGGCGAACGCGTAGACATAGCGCATGGGGCCTCCCGGCTGCTGGTGCGTGCCCTCACCGTATCCGCGGATCGACATGCCTGGACCGGGCCGGAAGACCCTTCATGGGCGTGGGCTCGCTGTTCGCACTAGATGGGCAGCTGATGATCGCCTAGCCGCCGCTGACGTCGAGCTCGGCATCGGCGTCGAGGAAGTCGCAGCGCTGGTCGTCCAGCCACCCCTGAGGAAGCACCACGCGACGTGGCGACCCTTGGCGCCCACGAGGGACGCCTACTTCGGACGAGGGGAAGGGCTGGTCGATGTTGACCTGCGCCAGCAGCGCGTCGAGCTCAGCCAGGGTGGCGACCATTCCGAGCGCAGTACGCGTCTCGCTGCCGACGACGAACCCCTTGAAGTACCAGGACATGTGCTTGCGGAGGTCAGCCATTCCGCGCCCTTCACCCATGAGCTCGGCGAGCAGCTCACCGTGACGCCGAACCATCCGCACGACCTCACCGAGATGGGGCGGCTCGGGGATCGGCTGACCGGTGAAAGCGGCGGCCAGATCGCGAAAGAGCCAGGGGCGCCCCAGACATCCGCGCCCGACCACCACGCCGTCACAGCCGGTTTCGTCCATCATCCGTAGCGCGTCGCGAGCCTCCCAGATGTCGCCGTTGCCGAGCACCGGAATGGCGACGTGCTGCTTGAGCGCAGCGATCGACGTCCAGTCGGCCTCGCCCGAGTAGTGCTGGTCGGCGGTGCGACCGTGCAGCGCGATGGCAGCGCATCCGACGTCCTCGGCGATCCGCCCGGCATCGAGATAAGTGAGGTGGTCGCGGTCGATGCCCATCCGCGTCTTCATCGTGACCGGGACGCCGTGCGGGGCCGCCGCGTGAACCGCCTCGGTGAGGATGGCGCGCAGCAGGTCGCGCTTCCACGGCAGCGCTGCGCCTCCGCCTTTGCGGGTGACCTTGGGCACCGGGCAGCCGAAGTTGAAGTCGACATGGTGGACCCCGAACTCCCCAACGAGGATGCGCACTGCCTCGCCAACGTACCGGGGGTCGACGCCGTACAGCTGTACCGAGCGGGTGGCCTCAAGGGCGTCGAATGCCAGCATCGAGAGTGTCTTGGTCTGCCGCTCGACGAGCCCGCGGCTGGTGATCATTTCGCAGACGT
This sequence comes from Actinomycetes bacterium, assembly GCA_027117675.1. Lineage (GTDB taxonomy): Bacteria > Actinomycetota > Actinomycetes > JAHEKZ01 > JAHEKZ01 > JAHEKZ01. The sequence goes on from JAJAYM010000004.1 coordinate 3,328, forward strand.
AGAGACCGGCGCCCTGCTCGGCGGCCAGCCGGCGGAAGGCGGCGTTGGTGATGCCGGCCATGGGTGCCAGCACCACCGGCACCAGGACCTCGACGTTCCCAATCCGCACCTTGCCTCCTCAAGAACGACGCATTCACCCGCACTCACGCAACAAACACCCCCTTCATCCTGAGGATATCGATCGCCGGAGGCCTGGTGATCCACAGGGCGACGCCTCGTGGCTCCACCAGATCATCAAACGTCTCATGCTGCGCAGATGAGTCTACGAACACGCGACATGCTGGACGCCGTCCACTGGGTTGCCAACGACCAGGACGGGCTGATCACCGCAGCCCAGTTGGAAGAGATCGGCATTCCCCGATCGACGCTGTCCCGACGGATCCGAACCGGCGGGTCATGGCGTCGGGTACTTCCGGGCACCTATCTGGTCTCCGACGATCCACTGGCCGTCGAGCAGCGCGAACGGGCCGCGCTCCTCTTCGCGGGAGCTGGCGCGGTGCTGAGTGGCGCAACAGGACTGCGACGTTGGGGCGTCCAGTACCTGCCGGCCGAACCGGCTTCTGCCCCAGTACACGTGGTCATCCCGGCGTCTCGTCACCGAAAATCCGCCGGGTTTGTCGTCGTCGAGCGGACACAGCGCCCGCCCACCCCGGTCATCGTCGACCATGCCCCGGTGGCGTCCGTCGCCCGGTCTGTCGCGGACGCCGCTCGCCGCGTCACAGATCGACGCTGCACACGGGCCATGGTTCTTGAGGTGATCCAGCGCGAGCTGGCCACGATCGACGAGGTGGAACGAGAGCTCCGACGCGCACAGCGCCGGGGCACGGCGCTGCTTCACGACACCCTCAAGGAGGCCCGCGCCGGCGTCCGCTCTGCTCCGGAGGCAGAGCTACGACAGCATGCCCTGACGTCGGGGCTGCCGTTGACGTGGTGGAACCCAACGCTGTGGACACCGACCGACGACTTCGCGGCCATGCCCGACGCAGTCGTCGTCGAGTCGATGACTGTGCTGGAGATGCAGTCTCGTCAGTACCACGACGGCAGCGACCTACAGTTTGCGGCGACGCTACAGCGGGCGAGCTGGTACGAACAACACGGGTTCACCCTGGTACAGATCGTTCCCGGTGTGATGCGCCGCAATCCCCGGGCCACGCTAAACACCATCGTGGAGGCTCACCGAATCGCGCTGACACGCTCGCGACCGCGCTTCATCCTCAAGGACACCCGAGGCGTCCGGCCGCGGAATCTCTCCATGCCCTCAGGATGACAGCAGCGGTTGTTCCGTGAGTGCGGGTGAATGCGGCTTTCTTGGGTTAGGCGGGGGGGAGGTGGGAGGCAAGGAAGGCGACGAGGCCGTCGATGCCGATGCGCTCCTGCTTCATGGTGTCGCGTTCGCGCACGGTCACCGCGTTGTCGTCGATCGAATCGAAGTCGATGGTTACGCAAAATGGCGTCCCGATCTCGTCCTGACGCCGATAGCGGCGTCCGATGGCACCGGCATCGTCGAAGTCGACATTCCACCGCTTGCGCAGTGCGGCCGCCACATCGCGCGCCTTCGGCGAAAGGTCGGCGTTCCGTGACAGCGGCAGCACCGCCACCTTCACCGGAGCAAGACGTGGGTCAAGACGCAGCAGCGTGCGCTTGTCGACACCGCCCTTGGCATTGGGCGCCTCGTCTTCGGCGTACGCATCGAGCAGGAACGCCAGCATCGCGCGATTGACGCCGACCGCCGGCTCAACGACGTAGGGGTACCAACGCTCGCCGGACTCCTGGTCGAAGAACGACAGATCTTGACCGGACGCCTCCGCGTGCGCTTTGAGGTCGAAGTCGGTGCGGTTAGCGACACCTTCTAGCTCGCTGAACTCCTGCCCGCCAAACCTGAAGCGATACTCAAGATCGACAGTGCGCTTGGAGTAGTGCGACAGCTTCTCAGCAGGGTGCTCGTAGAGCCGCAGGTTGTCTGGCGAAACTCCTAGATCGGTGTACCAAGCCATCCGAGTGTCGACCCACTGCTGGTGCCAGTCTTCATCGGTCCCCGGCTTGACGAAGAACTCGACCTCCATCAGCTCGAACTCGCGGGTGCGGAAGATGAAGTTTCCTGGCGTGATCTCGTTGCGGAACGCCTTGCCGATGTTGGCGATGCCGAACGGGGGCTTCCGCCGACTCGTCTGCAGTACCTGCGCGAACGAGACAAAGACCCCCTGCGCGGTCTCCGGCCGAAGGTACGCCAGCCCCGAGCCATCCTCGACCGGGCCGAGGTGCGTCGTCAGCATGCCGTTGAACTGCTTGGGCTCAGTGAACTGGCCCTTGTTGCCGCAGTTGGGACAGTTCACCTCGGCGAGCGATTCCGGCGCGCGCTTGTGCTTAGCCTCGAACGCCTCTGCGAGGTGGTCGGCGCGGTAGCGCTTGTGGCACGACGTGCACTCAGTCAGCGGGTCAGCGAACGCCGAGACGTGACCAGACGTCTGCCACACCTCCGGCGCGAGGATCACCGACGTATCAAGGCCGACGACGTCATCGCGCTCGCGCACGACCGCCTGCCACCACTGTCGCTTGACGTTCTCTTTCAGCTCGACGCCGAGGGGGCCGTAGTCCCACGCCGCGCGTTGGCCACCATATATCTCCGAACTCGGGTACACGAAGCCTCGACGTTTGCAGAGTGAGACGACGTTGTCGATCAGGTCGGCGGCCATGTCGCAAGGCTATCGGGAGCGTTCAACCGTCCCGGCATCGCCCGCGAGGTCGCCGGACGCCGTCCGCTCGCCGTCTTCATCGAGCGCGTAGAGCACCTCGAAGGCGGTCGGCTCGTCGATCGCCTTCGACAGAAACGGCACCGCGTTCAGCTTCACCTCGTACGACGAAAGGGCCCTGCGGTAGCTGCCCACCGACTGCCACCTGGCGACCATCACCCACAGAGTCGGGTCGTCGGATGCGCGCCCCACCTCGACGCCCTCGCACCCGTCGAATCCGGCTAGCAGCCGTGCCACGTCACGCGCCTCTGCAGTGAAGGCGTCAGCGGCATCCGAATCCACGGCGAAGCGCATCACCACCACCCAGTTCGCCACCCGCTCATCTTGACGCATCGCCCCGGGCGGGCGGCGCTGGAGGGCGTGGGCGACGATAGTTACCCCCTAGCCACCACCCACCGCGAGGATTCATGACCGACGACCGCACGCCGTCCGCGCTCGAGCGGTTCAGCGCTCCTTGGCTGGTACGCCTCAGTCTGATCCCCCGGTGGCTCTTCCTCATCGTGCTTGGCGCGCTGCTCTTCACCGGGCTCTACCTCGAGAACGCCGTCGGCGGCGTCCTGCTGCTGGTTCTGGCGCTCTTCCTCGCCTGGCTGGCGAGCTTGGGCTGGTCACACGTTTCGCCGATCGGACGCCTCCTGCGACTCGTCACGGTCGGGGTGCTGGTCTACCTAGCGGTCGGCAAGTTGATCTGACCGGGATGGTTTTGACAACCATTTTCATTTAGGCGAGAGTGGCCGGATGCGAACCCGCCGCACCACCCTCGCTCTGACCGCTGCCGCGGGACTGCTGGCCCTGACCGCGTGCGGCGCCGAAGACGCCACTCCAGCCGCAGACAATGGCTGGACTGTCGTTGCCGCGTTCTACCCGCTCCAGTTCGTCGCCGAACAGGTCGGTGGCGGCCTCGTCAGCGTCACCAACCTGACCAAGCCAGGCGCCGAGCCACACGACCTCGAGCTCGCCCCCGAAGACCTCGCGGCGCTCACCGATGCCGACCTCGCCATCTACCTCGGCGGTTTCCAGCCAGCGGTCGATGACGCTGTCGTCCAGAGCGACGGGGAAGTTCTGGAAGTCAGTGACGCCGCCGACCTCTCGCTGACCTACGTTGAAGCGGAGGAGCGCGAGGGCGAAGAAGTCACCGACCCGCATTTCTGGCTCGACCCCATGCGGCTGGCCGACGTTGCCGACGAGGTCGCGCTCGCACTGAGCCGGCTCGACCCAGCCGCTGCAGCTACCTTCGAGGCCAACGCCGCCGATCTGCGCAACGAGCTCGGGTCGCTCGACTCCTCGTTCACTGACGGGCTGGCCGAGTGCGAGCGCCGCCAGCTGGTCACCAGCCACACCGCGTTCGGCTACCTCGCTGACGCCTACGACCTTGAACAGGTCGGCCTCACCGGGCTCACCCCTGATGCAGAGCCAAATCCGCAAGATCTCGCCGCGGTCACCGAGTTCGTTCGTGACAACGACGTCCAGACCATCTTCTACGAGACCCTCGTCAGCCCGGACGTCGCCGAGACTGTCGCTGCCAGCACCGGAGCAGCCACCGAAGTACTCGATCCCCTCGAGGGGTTGTCAGACACCTCCCAGGGCGAGGACTATCTGCAGATCATGACGTCGAACCTGGAGAACCTGCAGGCGGGATTGCCCTGCCGCTGACCCCAGCGCTGGTCGAGCTGCGCGCAGCGACACTCGGCTATGACGGCGTGACCGTTCTGCGCGAGGTTGACTTCGCCATCTGCGCAGGTGAGTTCGTAGCGATCGTCGGTCCCAACGGCTCTGGCAAAACCACGCTGGTGAAGTCGATCTTGGGGCTCGCCGAGCGTTCGGCAGGAGGCCTCGACCTATTCGGGGTCCCTGCTGAGCAGTACCGACAGCGATGGCGCATCGGTTACGTCCCCCAGCGGCACACCGTCGGTGGACCGATCCCTGCGACAGTCCGCGAGGTGGTCACTAGCGGACGCCTGCCGCGTTCTGGTCTGTGGCGGCTGCCGAACGCCGCCGACCGAACCGCGGTCAGCGACGCCATAGACCGGGTAAGCATCGGCGACCTGTCGTCACACCGGGTCAACCAGCTCTCGGGAGGTCAGCAGCGCCGGGTGCTGATCGCCAGAGCCTTAGCTGCCGAGGCCGAGGTGCTACTGCTCGACGAGCCGACCGCCGGCGTTGACGTCGAGTCACAGACCGCGCTGGTCGCTGTGCTAGGGCGCCTGAGCCAGCAAGGGGTAACGATCGCTGTCGTCACCCACGATCTCGAGCCGTTCAGCACGCACCTAACGCGCGTAGCGTGGGTCAGCCATGGCCGCATCGAGTACGACGGCGATCCGACCCAAGCCATCTTGACCGCAGCCAGTGAGCCGTTTGCACACCACGACCACGATGACGACCCGCCGCACGGCTCGCTCACTTCCGACTTACGAACAGGTGGCTGAGGCGTGGAGTTCTTGCAGTATGACTTCATGCAGCGGGCGCTCATGGCCGCGATGCTCGTCGGTCTTGCCGCACCAAGTGTCGGCATCTTCTTGGTGCAACGCCGGCTGGCGCTGATGGGCGACGGCATGGGCCACGTGGCCCTCACCGGCGTCGCGCTCGGGCTACTCACCGGATGGGCACCCATCGGAGTTGCCCTCGTCACAGCGGCCACCGGTGCCATCGTCATCGAGCTGCTGCGTCACCGTGGCCGTACAACCAGCGACCTAGCCCTCGCCATCATGTTCTACGGCGGTATCGCCGGGGGTGTCGTCTTGATTGCTAAGGCGCCTGGGGGCACGGCTGCCAGCCTGAACCAATACCTCTTCGGAGCCATCACCACCACAACACCGCAGGATCTCGCCGTCTTCGCCGTATTGGCTGCCCTCATCCTGCTGGTGACGATCGGGCTCGGACGCCACTTCTTCGCCATCGCGAACGACGAGGAGTACGCACGGGCCACCGGCATGCCGGTGCTGCCACTCAACGTGGTGCTGGCGGTTCTCACAGCGACCACGGTCGTCGTGTCGATGCGGGTGGTAGGTCTGCTGCTGATCAGCGCACTCATGGTGGTTCCGGTTGCGACCGCGCAGTTGGTTGCCGGCAGCTTCCGGTCAGCGTTCGCTCTCTCGCTGGCGATCGGGCTCGGCTGTGCAGTGGTTGGCGTCACCGCGTCGTACTACACCAACACACCGTCGGGTGGCTCGATCGTGCTGACCACCATCGCCCTGTTCGCAGCAACCGCCATCTTCGCGAGCCTCCGGCGCACGCTAGGTCGTTCGGCATAGCGACGTCATTCAGCACAGCGCCTTGCAATCTTCCATGCAGACATGGCAATCTGAACATGTGACTTCCTCATCAGCCGTCGACGCCTATGGCGAGGCAGGCGAGCTCTTCCGCGCGCTCGCCTCCCCTGTCCGCATCGCCCTGGTCAGCGAACTCGCAGACGGCGAACGCTGCGTGCACGAGCTGGTCGAGCGCCTCGATCTTCCTCAGCCGCTGATCAGCCAGCATCTGCGTGTCCTGCGCGGCGCCGACCTCGTTGAGGGCGTCCGTCGCGGACGCGAAGTCGCCTACCAGTTGACCGACGAGCACGTCGCGCACATCGTCGGGGACGCCGTCCGGCGCGCCCAGGAGGGAAAGCACCATGAACACCGCTGAGGCAACTGGTGCCCCGCAGCGCAGCACCCGCCAGCGCGCGGCCGTCGTTGAGATGCTCGATGCTCTGACGCAGTTCAGCAGCGCCCAGGACATTCACGCCAAACTGCGTGACGCCGATTCCAGTGTCGGTCTGACCACGGTGTACCGCGCTCTGCAGTCGCTGGCCGATTCCGGGCAGGTCGACGTGATCCGCTCTGTTGACGGCGAGGTGATGTACCGCAAGTGCACCCTTGAGCATCACCACCACCTCGTATGCCGTAGCTGCGGCACAACCATTGAGGTCGACAGCCCGACTGTGGAGTCGTGGGCCGAACAGGTTGCGGCGCGCCACGGATTCGTCGAGATCAATCACACCTTCGAGATCTACGGCATCTGCCCCAGCTGCGCGCCGTAGCGCTTCCACGACCGCCCCCCATGTTGGTGGGGCCGCGGCCCGGGCAGGCGGCCGCGTCACCAAGGTGCCAGTGTGATCAAAACGTTTCAGTCATCTTCGGGCCTAAATTTCGCCGGCGTCCAGATGACTGAAATGCTTCGATCACGCTACGACACGGGCGGGCTGCGGACTGGCGGACGCGGTCAGTTGGGCAGCCGAGGGTCGGCACCGCCGTAGCGACGGTCCCTGGCGGCGTACTGCTCGATGGCCTTCCAGAGGTGGCGCCGGTCGACGTCAGGCCAGAGCTCGTCCAGGAAGACCAGCTCTGCGTAGGCGCTCTGCCAGAGCAAGAAGTTGGAGATTCGCTGCTCACCCGAGCTGCGAATGAAGAGGTCGACGTCGGGCAGGTCAGGTTCGTCAAGGTGTCGCGCGATCGTTCGTTCGTCGACGCGTGTCGGGTCGAGCCGCCCCTCCGAGACCGCCAAGGCGATCGATGCGGCGGCGTCAGCGATCTCGGCACGACCGCCGTAGTTCACACACATCGTCAGCGTCAGCACCTTATTGGTGCGGGTCAACTCTTCGGCCGCTTCTAACTCGTCGATGACGCTCTTCCACAGCCGTCGCCGACGGCCAGCCCATCGCACGCGAACGCCCATCGCGTTCATCTCGTCTCGGCGTCGCCTGATGACGTCCCGGTTGAAGCCCATCAAGAAGCGCACCTCGTCCGGTGAACGCTTCCAGTTCTCGGTACTGAACGCGTAGGCCGAGACGTACTTGACGCCGATCTCGATCGCTCCTTCGACGAGGTCGAACAGCGCAGCCTCCCCTGCCTTGTGCCCCTCCGTACGCGCAAGCCCCCGCGTCTTGGCCCAGCGCCCGTTGCCGTCCATCACGACCGCGACGTGACGCGGCACAAGGTCTGCGGGAACCGCCGGTGCTTCGACGCCGCTCGGGTGGGGTCGAGGTGGCTGGACGCTCCGGCGCCGACTCATGTGCGGTCCACCAGGCGCAGCGACCGCAGACCGCGCTCGAGATGCCACTGGGTGTACGCCGCAACGATTCCGGTGCTTTCGCGCAGGTGGCGCTCGTCAGCCACGTCCACGATCTCCCAGTCACCGGTGAGCAACGCCGATAGCACTTCGAGCGACTGCGCGCTCACGGTGGCCGATCCGGTGGGGCGATCATCGCCACACACCGATCCCCCCGACTCGACCGAGAACCACCGGTGCGGACCAGGCGCGCCGCAGCGGGTGCAGGCATCGAAGCTGGCTGCGTATCCGGCTACGGCCAGCGACCGAAGGAGGTAGGCGTCCAGCACCGCGCCAGCACTGTGCTCGCCGGAGGACAGCGCGCGAAGCCCACCGACGAGCAGCAAGTACTGCTGCACGGCTGGCTCCTTCTCGACGTCTGTCAGGCGTTCGGCCGTCTCCAGCATGGCAGTGCCTGCCGTGTACCTTCCGTAGTCGTCAGCGATGGACGGGCCGTAGGCAGCCATCGATTCGACCTGAGTCACGATGTCGAGCGACCGTCCCGTGTGAAACTGCACATCGACATGACTGAAGGGCTCCAGCCGCGCGCCGAACTTCGAGGACGTTCGGCGGACGCCCTTGCCCACCGCGCGGACGCGACCGTGGTTCTTCGTCAGCACCGTGATGATCCGATCGGCCTCACCCAGTTTCTGGGTGCGCAGCACGACGCCCTCATCCCGATAAAGACTCACCGTGCCATTCTCCCCTCGCCGTCGCTATCGGGTAGCTGTGCGGGCTCAGGTTCGGGCAGCGCGGTTGACCGCGCTTACGATCGCCCGAAGTGACGCCGTGAGGATGTTGGGATCGACCCCGACCCCCCAGAACACCTGGCCGTCGATGGCGCACTCCAGATACGCGGCCGCCTTCGCATCACCGCCAGAGCTCATCGCATGCTCGGCGTAGTCCAGAACCCGTACGTCCTTGCCGATCGTCGAGAGCGCGTTGACGAAGGCGGCGATCGGTCCATTGCCGTGGCCCTCGAGTTCACGACGCTGGCCGTCGACGTAGAGGCCGACGCGAAGGGCGTCCTTTTCACCCGACGCGCTCGAGGTGTGGACCGCGTTGAGCGCGAGAACGCCGCCCTCTTCGGCAAGGAACTCGCGCTCGAAGATGGCCCACATCTGTTCCGGCGTCACCTCGCCGCCCTCGTCGTCGGTGTGCTGTTGGACGACGTGACTGAACTCGATCTGCAGCCGACGTGGAAGGTCGAACTGGTGCTCGGCCTTCATGATGTAGGCCACACCGCCTTTGCCGGACTGGCTGTTGACTCGGATGACGGCCTCGTAGCTGCGACCAACATCCTTGGGATCGATCGGCAGGTACGGAACGGCCCACTCGATGTCGTCGACCGTCTGGCCGGCAGCCTTCGCGTCAGCAGCGAGAGCGACAAATCCCTTGTTGATGGCGTCTTGGTGCGAGCCAGAGAACGCGGTGTAGACGAGATCGCCGCCGTAGGGGTGCCGCGGGTGCACCGGAAGTTGGTTGGCGTACTCGGTGATTCGCCGAATCTCGTCGATGTCGCTGAAGTCGAGCATCGGGTCAATACCTTGGCTGAACAGGTTCAGACCGAGCGTCACGATGCAGACGTTGCCGGTGCGTTCGCCGTTGCCGAAGAGCGTGCCCTCGATACGGTCGGCGCCGGCTCGGTAACCGAGTTCGGCGGCCGCAACCGCGGTGCCGCGGTCGTTGTGCGGGTGCAGGGACAGCACCACGGAGTCGCGGCGGGCCAGGTTACGGTGCATCCACTCGATCTGGTCGGCGTAGACGTTCGGGGTAGCCATCTCAACAGTCGCCGGCAGATTGATGATGACCTTCCGGTCGGGGGTCGGCTCCCACTCCTCGATCACGGCGTTGCAGACCTCGACGGCGTACTCAAGTTCGGTACCGGTGAACGACTCGGGTGAGTACTCATACGCGACGTCAACCTCAGGGATGGTCTCCTCGAACTTCTTGCAGAGGCGGGCACCCTGAACCGCGATATCCTTGATGCCGTCTTTGTCGAGGCCGAATACCACCCGACGTTGCAAGCTCGACGTCGAGTTGTAGAGGTGCACAATGGCCCGCTTGGCCCCGCGAATCGACTCGTACGTGCGCTCGATCAAGTGCTCTCTGGCCTGGGTGAGCACCTGGATGACGACGTCGTCCGGGATGAGGTCTTCTTCGATGAGTTCCCGAACGAAGTCAAAGTCAGTTTGGGACGCCGACGGAAACCCGACCTCAATCTCCTTAAAGCCCATGTCGACGAGCAGGTGGAACATTTTGCGTTTACGCGCCGGGCTCATCGGGTCGATCAATGCCTGATTGCCGTCGCGTAGGTCGACCGAGCACCATTGCGGCGCCTCGGTGATCACGGCGTCGGGCCAGGTGCGGTCGGCGAGACCGACCGCAGGGAACGGCCGGTACTTGCTGATGGGCATCGCGCTCGGCTGCTGATGCTGGTTCTGGGGGGACATAGGGACGGTCTCCTCGATCTGCTGGGCGGGCCAAGACCGGAAGGCGCACGCAACTCCGCGGCGGGGTGACCGGTCTGGCTAGGCCTCGCCGCGGCTGCGAAGGAGCAGGCGTTTGATCAGCATCACTCCACTGTACCTCAGAGACTCTGGCGTGCATGGACGCTCTCGGCAGCGACGTCGGATACCGTCGGCTCATGAGTGGATCCCACCCGCCGCAGTCCGCGACCGACCGCAGCGAAACCGCAGCCAGGCGAACCGCCCGAGTCGTGGCGGCCGCCATCGCCGACCCTCGCCGCATTCGACAGGTGGCCGTCGCCGTTGTTGCCGTGGTGCTCTTCATTCAGGTCTTTGAGTGGCTTTTCTTCGGCGTGCGGCATCTTCTCTTTTTACTCCTGCTGGCCTGGCTTTTTGCGATTGCCATGGAGCCGGCGGTGTCGTGGATGGCCCGCCGGGGAATGAAACGTGGCGCCGGCACCGGCATCGTGATGGTCAGCCTCTTCCTCGCAATCGTTGCCTTCTCCGCAGTCTTTGGCGCCATTTTCATCGACCAGGTCGTCAACCTCGTCCAGGCCCTTCCGAACAACCTCGAGATTCTCATCAACTGGGTAAACCGGACCTTCAGTACCAACCTCGATGCGCAACAGTTGATCGATGGCCTTGAGATCACCCAGGATCGAGTGACCGATTGGGCGTCCACGATCGGGTTGGGGCTCTTCGGGATCTTCACGTCGCTCGTCGGCGTCATCTTCGACCTGTTCACAGTTCTGCTCTTTGCCTTCTACTTCTCAGCGCAAGGGCCTCAGCTACGCCGGACGGTGGCGTCCTGGTTGCCTGCCGAGAGTCAACGGGTGGTCAACCAGGTCTGGCAGATCGCCATCGAGAAGACCGGCGGCTACGTGGTGTCGCGACTGGTGCTCGCCGTCGTCTGTGCCACCTTCACATCGGTGTTCCTGCTCATTATCGACGTGCCTTTCTGGCTGCCGCTCGGAATCTGGCCCGGCGTGGTATCCCAGTTCATTCCGACGCTGGGTACGTACCTCGGTGGTGCGCTACCGGCTCTCATCGGGTTTGGCAGCAGCACGTTGGACGGCGTCCTCGTCGTCATCTTTGTGATCGTGTACCAGCAGATCGAGAACTACATCTTTTCGCCGCGGGTCAGCAACCGCACGATGGACATCCATCCAGCGGTCGCATTCGGGGCAGTGGTCGTCGGCGGCGCACTCGCTGGCGCACTCGGCGCATTGATCGCAATCCCCATCGTGGCCAGCATTCAGGCGATTGTTGAGACGTACGGACGGCGCTATGAACTCATCCCCGAGATGGAGCACGACGACCCTCGGGTTGAACTACCTGGAGATCAGTCCGTCGCCGGGCCAGCTGCAGCCTCGGAGTCCTGACCTAGTCGAAGCCAAGTTTGCGCAGTTGCTTGGGGTCGCGCTGCCAGTCTTTGGCCACTTTGACGTGGAGGTCGAGGTAAATCGGCACTCCCAGTAGTGCCTCGATGTCGCGGCGCGCGGTCTGCCCGACATCGCGAAGCCGGACGCCCTTGTGACCGATGATGATTGCCTTCTGGCTCGTCCGTTCGACGTAGAGCGTTGCGTGGATATCGGTGAGCGGCCGCTCTGGAGATCGGTCCTTACGCGGCAGCATCTCGTCGACGACCACCGCAATCGAGTGTGGGAGTTCGTCGCGGACACCTTCGAGGGCCGCTTCCCGGATCAACTCGGCGATCCGGATGTCATCGGGTTCGTCGGTGACCTGATCTGCGGGAAAGAACGCTTCACCTTCGGGCAGCAGTCCGATCAGCAGGTCCGTCAAAAGGGCGACCTGGTCTCCAGTGCGCGCCGAGATCGGGACGATCTCGTCCCACATGAACCCGTTCTGCTCGGCGAGCGCGGCGACGGCTGCAAGATGAACGATCAGTTGGTCCGGTGTCACCAGATCGGTCTTCGTGACGACTGCAACCTTGGGCGAACGTTCGATCGCCGCTGCTTCGGCGGTAATTCTCCGGTCGCCGGGTCCGATCGACTCGTTGGCGGGCAGCGTCACTGCCACGACGTCAACATCGGTCAGCGCATGGCGCACCTCGTCGTTGAGTCGTTGCCCCAGCAGGGTGCGCGGCTTGTGTAGCCCGGGAGTATCCACGAGCACCAGCTGCCCGGCTGGGCGATGCACCACGCCACGGATCACGTGCCTTGTGGTCTGTGGCCGGCTCGACGTGATCGCCACCTTCTCACCCGTCAGGGCATTGACGAGGGTGGACTTGCCCGTGTTGGGGCGCCCAACCACCGACACCAAGCCCGACCTGTACGTCACTGGGTGATCCTGTCAGAGCCCGCAGGCGCCCGTCGGGCGTCCCCCTGCGTGCCGGCATTCGACGCGAGTGTCCGTAAAGGCCGTCATCTGCTCGTCCTAGTCTGGCGTGATGGACATCCGGGCAGCTACCAGTGCCGACTGGGCCGACCTTTACCCCATCATCAAGGCCGTCGTGGACGCCGGCGAGACCTACGTATGGAGTCCGACGCCGACGTCCGACGAAATGAAATCGCTGTGGCTCGAACCTGCTCCGTGGCAGGTGGTCGTCGCCGAAGTCGATGGACGGATTGTTGGCTCGGCCAAGGCGGGCCCCAATCGACCCGGCCGCGGCTCGCACATCGCGACCGCGAGTTTCATCGTGAGCCCGGAGCAGCATGGCCGGGGCGTCGGCCGCGCTCTCGCCGAGTACATCGTGAGGTGGGCGCGAGATGCCGGCTACCACGGCATGCAGTTCAATGCCGTCGTCGCGACGAACACCGGAGGGCTCGCGTTGTGGGAATCTCTCGGCTTCGCTGTCATCGGCACGGTGCCGCAGGCGTTCGACCACTCCGCACACGGACTGGTCGACCTCCACATCATGCACCGCAACCTCTAGCCAGTTTCCGCCGGCGCTAGCTCGCCGCATTTCTCAGCTGAGCGCACCAACCGCGTCCGGAAGAGGTGACCTCCAACGGTGACCCATCGACGACCGAGGGTCAGGCTAGGTGCGGGTAGCACCGGTGACGGTTCCGCCCGCGCTCACCAGGTGGACTGGCACCCCTGCTCCCCCAAGGTCGCGCACAGCCGATACGCCCTCAGCGTCGGCGGACCCCTTGTCGACGACGAGTACGGCTGCCTCCAATCCGCGTGCGCCGGCCGCAGCCGCTTGGGCGACGACGGCTTGCAGTGCCGACAGCCGCAGGGAGGGGAGACTCACCGATGCTGACGCATAGGTGCGACCCGTGTCGTCGCGGACGGCGGCACCCTCAGCCGCTGATATCCGCCCCCTTGCGCCCCTGGCCAGGATGACGAGCTTGGCGTCCTCGGCGCCGAAGGCAGTTGAGTCGATCGAGTCAGTCATCGTCGCTCGCTTTCGGGAGGGTGATCGTCGGCTCGGTGAGCCGGACCACCAGCACCGTGCCCACCTGGTTACGCCGGCCGATCGCCGACTCCGCGCAGAGCCGCAGACCAGCCACGTCAACGGTGGCTCCCGGAATAGGTACCTTCCCGAGGAACTTCGCCAGCATCCCCCCGACGGTGTCCACGTCCTCAAAATCTGCGGAGTCAACATCAAGGTCGAGCACCTCGGCGAGCTCGTCGACATGCAGCCGCGCTCGCACTCGCAAAGACCCGTCGGCCAGGTGCTCAATCGCGGGCGGCTCCTCGACGTCGTACTCGTCGGCGATCTCGCCGACTATCTCTTCCAAGATGTCCTCAATCGTCACGAGGCCGGCCACGCCACCGTACTCATCGACGACCACGGCGATGTGGGTGCGACTGGCCTGCATGTCCTTGAGTAATTCGTCCGCTGCGCGGCTGTCGGGAACGAAGAAAGGCTTGCGCATCACCGACTCGACCTTCTCGGTGGACTCAGCATCACGGTGGTCAAACGCCCGCTTTGCCACGTCCTTGAGATAGACGATGCCAACCACGTCGTCCTCGTTGTCTCCGATGACGGGGATGCGACTGAACCCGCTTCGCAATCCCAACGAGAGCGCCTGACGCAGCGTCTTGTGCCGCTCAACGAAGACCATGTCGGTGCGCGGCACCATCACTTCCCGCGCGAGAGTTTCGCCGAGCTCGAACACCGAGTGAATCATCTGACGCTCATCGTCCTCGATGAGCGAGCGTTCTTCGGCAAGGTCGACGAAGTCACGCAGCTCGGCCTCACTCGCGAACGGCCCATCACGGAATCCCTTGCCGGGAGTCAGCGCATTCCCGATGAGGATGAGCAGTTTCGTCAGCGGTGCCAGCACTGTCGCCAGCTGATAGATCACCGGTGCCGTGAGAAGCGCGATACGCGACGCATGTTGACGCCCGAGGGTGCGGGGAGCGACACCCACCACGACGTAGTCCACGACGACCATGACACTGACTGCGACGAGCACAGCCTCCCAACGCACCTCGAACAGGTCGAGTGCCACCACTGTCACCAGAACCACCGCTGAGATCCGAGCGAGAGCCCGAAGGAACAGCGCGACGTTGACGTACCGCGCGGGGTCAGCCAACACCTGCCGTAGCACCTCAACCCCGCGGCGACCCTCGCGCTCGTGCGCGTCCAAACTGACCCGTGAGACCCTGTTGAGGGCAGCGTCAGCAGCCGACAGCACACCGGCAATACCGACGAGGCACGCAGCGGCCAGCAGGATCCAGAAA
>JAJAYM010000005.1 GCA_027117675.1 Actinomycetes bacterium
CCTCGAGAGCGAGTCGCTCCAGGGCAACGCTGTCCGGGAAGCCTTCGAAGCAGAACGTCTGCACGATCAGCTCGCTCGGACGCACGTCGTGGAAACAGCCGAAGAAGCCGAAGGTGTCGTCACCCCGGGAATGCACGTAGCGATAGGAGCCACCGGTGCGGCAGTCGTAGTGGTCGACCGTCATCACCAGGTCGCGTGGCCCGAGCCACTGCACAATCAGCTCTGGCTCGGTGTGGGCGCGAAACACGTTCGCTGGTGCCGCGTCGAACTCTCTGGTGATCCGAACGAGGGGAACGTTCGGATCGGCAAGGATCGTGGTCTCAGGTGCGGTCATCGTTGACTCCTTCTGCTGGTGCTGGTGTGGGCGGTGATGTCGGGAGGGTGGTGAGTAGGTCGTCGAGGCGTTCGTAGCGCTCCTCCGCCTGACGTCGGTAGCGTTCAAGCCATTTGGTCATGAGGTCGAAGACCTCCGCCTCAAGGTGAACCGGGCGCCGTTGCGCATCCCGCGAGCGTGAGACGACACCGGCGTCCTCGAGCACCTTCAGATGCTTGGACACCGCCTGCAACGACACGTCATACGGTGCGGCCAGCTCGCTGACCGTGGCGTCCCCGTCAGTAAGCCTGGCGACGATGTCGCGCCGGGTTGGGTCGGCCAGGGCGGCGAAGGCCTGCGAGAGCGGATCGGCCACGGAGACTCCTGATGGCTTGTTCAACCGGATGGTTGTGTAGGAGTCTCGTTGGATGAGTGAGTCTCTGTCAACCACTTGGTTGAATACGCCGAGCGGAGCTGGCCATCAACGCACCGCCGAACATCACCTGCCACAGGACAATCGGGTAGGCGATCCATCGCTCGGCCCCTCCGATGCCCAACTCGGTCAGTAATCCACCGTCGAGCCCACCGAAGAGGGCCAGCAGCAACACGACTGACGTGATGGCGCCTAGCGCGTACGAGAACCAGCTGACCGGTCCGCGTCGCGCCCAGCCACCGGCGAGGCCACACAGCGCGCCTGCGACGAACGAGACCACCGCGAATGAAGGGTGCACGGCCCCGCCTCCGCTCGGGAAGAGGCCGACGCCCAGGGTGCCGACCCCGTTGAGCAGAACGACTGAGGCTAGGAGGCGTCCGCTTCCCGCTCGCAGCAACAGGACCGCAGCAGCGATCGTGGCCAGGCCGCTGGTCACCATCGCCGCGGTGAAGACGTATCCGGACGGCTGCAGGATGACGCCGTCGACGGTGTGGCCCCCGAGGTCACTGATCTCGTTCGCCGTGGTCGTGTACAGCCTCGGGTAGATCGCTTCGGCGGTGGTGATCCCCATGAGGGTGACCGCCCCGGCCGTCGCCAGCAGCACGCCGGCGATTCCCTGCCGCTGTGGCTCGTCGATGTTTGGTCCTGTCCCGCTGCTGGCGTTTGGGTGGGTGAGAGGCTACGCGAGGAGGTCACCCCATGAGCGCACCGAACGACACCCCCGTCCCTACGCCCGTCGGTCCACCGGACGCCCGCGAGACACCCCGGTTCGCCGGGCCGGAGACCTTCGCGCGGCTCCCGCGGCTTTCCGATGTCCCCAAGGCATCGGTGGCGCTGGTGGGCATCCCCTTCGACGCCGGCGTCTCGTACCGTCCCGGTGCGCGCTTCGGGCCTGGCGGAATCCGCGCTGGTTCCAAACTCCTGCGGCCTTACCACCCATTCCTCGACGTCGAGCCATGGTCGGTGCACCAGGTGGTCGACGCCGGCGACATCGCGTGCAACCCGTTCGATATCCAAGCGGCCGTTGCTGCAGTTGAGTCAGCGGCGTCCGACCTGCTCGGACAAGTCGACCGGCTCATCAGCCTCGGCGGTGACCACACGATGTCGCTGCCGCTGCTGCGCGCGCACGCCGCCAAGCACGGACCCATCTCGCTCGTGCACTTCGACGCGCACCTGGACACCTGGGACACCTACTTCGGCATGCCGTACACGCACGGGACGCCGTTCCGCCGCGCGGTCGAGGAGGGCGTCCTGGCACTTGACACATCCGCGCACGTCGGCACCCGGGGCCCGCTCTACTCCACCGGTGACCTGGAGCAGGACCGCGATCTGGGGTTCGCGACCGTCACCACGATGGATGTCGCTGAGCGAGGTGTTGGGCACGCCATCGACCGCGTCCTGGAGCGGGTCGGAGACCGCCCCGTGTACGTCTCGGTCGACATTGACGTTCTCGACCCGTCGCATGCCCCAGGAACCGGGACACCAGAGCCAGGTGGGCTGACGACGCGCGAGCTGCAACAGATCCTTCGGGGCCTCGCTGGCAACGCCAGCATCGTCGGGGCCGACGTCATGGAAGTTGCGCCCGCCTACGATCACGCCGAACTCACGACGATTGCTGCAGCGAACGTGGCGTATGAGTTCTTGGGGCTCTTCGCACGGTGAGTTGCGCTCAGTCTGCGCTCGCACCGGGTATGCGCTGTGCGTGGCAGAGTGCTCCCATGACAACTGCCGACGGCGCACCCGAGTACGTCAAGGTCAATCGCGCCAACTGGGATGATCGGGCACCTGCGCACGCGGCGTCCTCCGGCTATCACGTGCAGAGGTTCCTCGACGACCCCAGCTACCTGTCAGGTGTGGTGCGGTTCGATCTGCCGCTTCTGGGTTCGGTCGAGGGTGAGCGAGGCGTCCACCTGCAGTGCCATATCGGCACCGACACGCTCTCGCTGGCCAGGCTCGGCGCCAAGATGACGGGTGTCGACTTCTCACCGCGCTCTCTCGATGAGGCCAGGCACCTGGCTGAAGCCACCGGCACGTCGATCGAGTACCTCGAGGCGAATGTCTATACGGCGCCCAGCCTGCTCGGCTACCACGGTTTCGACTTCGTCTTTACCGGCGTCGGGGCGCTGTGTTGGTTGCCCAACATCTCGGAGTGGGCCCAAGTTGTTGCCGACCTGCTCAAGCCGGGTGGCCGGCTCTTCATTCGCGAAGGGCACCCGATGCTCTGGGCCATCGACGAGGAGCGGACCGATGCGATCGCGGTCGACTATCCCTACTTCGAGACCGAGGAGCCGCTCATTGACGAGGACGGTGGCACCTACGTCGAGACCGACGCCACCTTCGACAACAACACCGCGCACTCGTGGAACCACGGGCTAGGTGAACTGGTCACCGGGCTCGCCAACGTCGACCTGCAAGTGACCGGCCTGGTCGAGCACGACTCGGCCCCATGGGAGGCGCTGCCGGGAAAGATGACGTGCGACGACGCTGGGGAGTGGCGACTCACCGAGCGACCGGAGCGGCTCGCGTGCACCTACACCCTTCAGGCTGTCAAGCGCTGAGCACGCGTGCCAGCACGAAGCCGTCGTAACCCTTGCTGCCAACAGTCTGAATCGCCGTCGCCGTCACCCTTGGCTCATCGCGAACAGCTGCATAGAGAGCCCGGGTTCCTTCGGTTGCTGGGTCGTCTTTGGCCGAGTCAACGATGGCGCCGCCGCGCACCGTGTTGTCGATGATGATGAGGGACCCCGGCCGGCTGAGCCGAACCGCCCAGCGGAAGTAGTCGGCGTTGTGCTCCTTGTCGGCGTCGACAAAGGTCAGGTCGAATGGACCGGTGAGCGTTGGCAACGTGTCCATCGCGGCACCGACGCGGATGTCGATGAGGCCGCCAACCCCAGCATGGTCGACATTCTGGCGCGCCACGTTGGCGTGGTCAGCGGAGTACTCGCAGGTGACGAGCTTGCCATCATCGGGGAGGGCCCGAGCCAGCCAGATGGTGCTGTAGCCGCCGAGAGTTCCGATCTCCAGGATCCGTCGGGCCCCGACCGACGCGGCCAGCAGCATGAGCAACTTGCCTTGCGGCGGCGAGACGGCGATCTCTGGCAGCCCGGCGGCGACGCTGGCTGCGAGTGCGGCGTCCAGCGCCGGACTATTGACGCCGAGGTGCGCGCCGATGTAGCCGTCGACGTCGGTCCAAACTTGTTCATCCTGTTCGTTCACGGGGGCCTCCTGGTCGGCTGGCATTGGTCACGTTAGCGACTTCAGAAGGGGCAGGCCATTGCCGTGCGGCCGCCGGTGAGGTAGGCAGGCCCGATGACCACCATCGAAGCCGCAGTCTTCCGCGGCGCAGGCCAGCCCATCGACGTCCGTTCCGTTGAACTCGCACCCCCGGGTCGGCATGAGGTCGAGGTCGCGATCGCGGCGGCTGGAGTGTGCCACAGCGATCTGCACATGGTGCGTGGTGACTGGGAGCATCGGACGCCGGTCGTTCTTGGTCATGAAGGCTCCGGTGTCGTCACGGCGGTGGGGGACGCCGTCACCAGCGTCGAGGTCGGCGACCACGTGGTGCTCTCGTGGGTGCCATCGTGCGGCGAGTGTCGGTATTGCAAAGCGGGTCGCGTCGCCCAGTGCAAGACCTCGCAGCAAGTCATAGCGGCCGGTGGGACGCTCTTCGACGGCACGCCGCGAATTTCGGTTGACGGGGTGGACTGTTTCCACTATCTGGGGGTTTCGTCCTACGCCGAACGCGCAGTCGTGCCCGAAACTGGTGCGATCAAGGTGCGGTCGGACGCGCCGCTCGACGCGATCGCCATCGTCGGCTGCGCGGTGGCAACCGGGGTGGGGGCCGTCCGCAGCACTGCCCAGGTACCAGCCGGCGCGACCGTTGCGGTGATCGGTTGCGGCGGGGTGGGCCTGTCTTGTGTTCAAGGGGCCCGGATGGCGGGGGCCAGTCGAATCGTCGCCGTCGATCTCGTCCCGGCCAAGCTCGACATCGCTGCCCAACTGGGAGCGACCGAGATTGTCGATGGGCGGTCAGGTGACGTCGTGCAGCAGTTGGCCGCGCTCGTTCCCGAGGGCCTCGACTTCGTCTTCGACGCGATCGGCGCGATCGCAACGACGGAGCAGGCGATCGCCGCACTGGGAATCGGCGGGGCCGCCGTCGTTGTGGGGCTGCCGCCCGCCGGGCAGTCGGCATCGTTTGATCCACTGAGCCTGGCGGAGTCCGAGCAGCGGATCCTCGGGTCCAACTACGGGTCATGTGTCCCGCACCGGGACATCCCGGACCTTGTCGACCGCTTCATGACCGGCGAGCTCGACTTGGAGTCGATGATTTCGGCACGGCGTCCGCTCAGCGAGGCATCGGCGGCGCTGGACGACCTGGCGTCCGGATCGGTGCTCCGGCAACTGCTGGTGCCGAACCCCGGTCTGCTCTGACCGCGGCAGGGTCAGCGCTGGCCGCGAACCTCGAGCGAGGCCAACAGCGCCCCTGTCGCCGCGGCGACCTGGTCTACCGCGCGGTCGAACGCTTCACGGTTGTGCGAAGCGGGGGCACGAAAGCCCGACACCTTGCGGACGTACTGCAGCGCAGCGGCCCGCACATCGGAGTCAGTGGGTGCGTCGACGAACGGTGGGCGGAGAGTCTTGATACTTCGGCACATCCTCGCACGGTAGAGGCCCGAGCACTGTCAGTCGACGCGGACGATGCCATTCGGAGTCGCGAAGTGCGCAGCTACCAAGCCGGCGGCGTCGTCGGTGGTGTCCACCCACTCGACCTCAACGTCGTCAAGGGGGTCGCCGTTGAGGGCGCCGAGCCAGCCGTTGATCACGCTGGCATCACCGGCGATCTCGAGCTTGGTGATGCGAAGGTCGGTTCCATTGCCGAATCCGGGCCGCTGCTCGGGCTCGCACTCCCAATGGATGAAGTAGGGCAACTGTGGGTCTTCGAGAAGTTCGTTGACGCCGATCTGCTTCCACCGCAGGTCGTATCCGTCCGGACGCCGGCGGTGGCCATCGACGGCCTCACGTCCGAGGCGGCTCTCGACAGTTGCCATCTCCGGCACTTCGACGACCTAGCCCAGCCAGCCGCCACCATCGGCCGACCGTTGCTTGACGGCCCGTCCGAATGGCGCGGAGTCTGCTGCTGGGTGGTCGAGGGCTGCAACCACCTCGAGGTAGGCGCCGCCAGCGAGTGGGAGGACGAAGTTGCGGGTACCGAAACGAGGGTGAACGCCCCCGTCGGAGAAGCCGGCACCAAGACGCGAACCCAAGCGCTGGACGACGTCCGCGAGGTGGTTGGTCGGTGCTGCGTATGAGAGGTGATCCAGCCGCATACGGGCATCCTGCCCAACGCCGATTCTGGCCCCGCACCCGGGGTCCGGTTCACCCGTTGGGTCCACAATGTGTGACGGTGCTCAAGAAGGGAGACGCCAGGTGCCTGAACGCTCAGACGATTCTGCACAGGACGTGCCGAGAAGCGCTCCGGCCACCGCCCTGACCGATGGGCCGGTGGGATGGGAGTTCCACATGGCTCTCATCGAGTCCCTCCCCGTCGTGCCGTACATCGACTCACCAGACGATCGCCGGACGCTCTACATCGCTCCTCAGGTCAAGGATGTCCTCGGCATCGCGGCCGAAGACTACGTTGCATCCACGGTCGACCCGTGGTTCGACAACCTTCATCCCGACGACCGGGAAGCGACGATCGCCGAGCTGGAAGGGGTGCTCGAGGCCGGCGGTGGCAAACAGGAGTATCGCTTCACCAGACCCGACACCGGTGAGACGGTGTGGATCGAAGATCGCTTGACGGTGATTGAGGTAGCCGGTCGCAAGTTGTCGCTGGGTGTTCTGCTGGACGTTACGCGTCAAAAGCTTGACGAGGCTCGGATCGCTGACCAGCTCAGGACTCTCGCGCAGATCGATGCCGTCTCGCAGCGATTCAGCGAGTTGGTGGTGAGCGGTGCCGACCTTCCGGCGATTGTGCAGACCCTGTCGGAGGTTCTCGAGTCGACTGTCGTACTGACCGATGCAAGCGGGCTCGAGGTGGTGCACCAGGCGGGAGCTGGGTCACCTGGGCATGCCAAGCATGACAAGCATGACAAGCAGGACGAGACAGCGCACAGACTGGAGCAGGACGTGGTCGTGCGTGGTGAGCGGTGGGGGTCGCTCCAGGTTTGGTTCCACCAAGCGCCAGGTCGGGCCGACCTGGTTGCGGTCGAGCGTGCGACGACGGCGGTAGTCCTAGCCCTGCTGGTCGAGCGGGAGGCAAGTCTTGTCATCGAGAGTGGACGCGCGGCTCTGGTCAACGATGTTGTGTTGGAGCGCATCACGTCTGGGCGCGACCTGCGTCGCCGAGCACGCGCCCTCGGCGTCGACTTTGCGCGCGACCGACTCTGTGTCGTAGTGATGGCGCCGCTGCCGTCTGCGCGGGGCGGTGCCCGGGCCCGAGAACGACTCCGGGACTCCACCGTGAGTCAGTTGAGCGTGGCGATCCAACAGATGGGCTGCCGCGGCCTGGTCGCTCCCGAGGGGCGACGTGTGGTTGCACTGGTAGCGGTCCCGCCGAGCGTCGACGCGCGTGCGGCAAGCGAAGGGCTCGCGCAGCCGACTAGCCGATGCGGGGTGGGCTCGGTGGTCGAAGGTGATGATGTGCAGCGTGGATATCGTCAGGCGCTGTATGCCTTGCAGCACGCCGCGCTGCGGCTACCAGACGGTGGCGCCGGGTCCGTTGTTTCCTTTGATGACCTGGGCCTGACGCTGCTCTTGGGTCAGTTGGCGACAGGTCCTGAGTTAGCTCGCTTCGTCGAGACTGAGATTGGCCAGCTCGTGGAACACGATCGATCGCACGGGTCACATCTGGTCGCCACCTTGCAGGCGTTCTTGGCCGAGAACGGCTCTAAGTCGGCCGCGGCCCGGCGACTAGGAGTCGAACGTCGGACGATTTACTACCGGCTTGAACGGATCGCGGTTCTGCTGGGTCGCGACCTCGACTACCCTGAGACTCGGTTGCGGCTTGACGTCGCGTTGCGCGGCTGGGATGTGCTTGAGTCGCCGCGCCTGTAGCGCACCGCAAACACCACGTGGCCGACCACTGCAAGGGTGAGGGCGAATGCCGTCCAGTCGTGCACCCAGGTTGCGTCGGTTCGGGCACTGGTGGGCCAGGACCAGAGCCAGCCGCCCATGACAGTCCCGGTTCCGAGTAACACGACAACAGCGCCGACCGTCAGAGCCGCGTTCAACTTCTGGCCAGCGTTGAACTTTGAAACAGGGAGGCGCCCGCTGCGTCGGTCCTTGGAGCGCAGCCACTCGACGTCGGTATCCGTCCACCGCTCGAGGCGAGCGACGTCGGCACGAAAGCGGGTCGACAACAAACCGAGTGCAAGGGGAAGTGGGGCGAGAAGTCCGGCGGTGACGTGCACGGTACGGATAAGGTCGCGCCGACCGACCGCGACCGCGAGCGTGTCGAGCCACATGATCGCTGCCGTGAGGATCCCGATACCGATCAACAGGGCGAACGCAGCGTGTACGACGATCTCAGCTGTCGAGAAACGCCGCTCAGGTGATGGGCTCGTCGTTGCGCCCGTTGGACGCCCCGACGTAGGCGTCGATGTCATATCCACGCTCCTCCCAGTATCCAGGGTCGACCGCTTCGACCATCTCGACGCGGCTCAGCCACTTCAGTGACTTGTATCCGTACATCGGAACGACGAGCAGCCGGACCGGTCCGCCGTGATCACGTGAGATGACCTCACCGTCGAGGTGGGTGGCGACCAGGACTTCGTCCTGCTCCACCTGCTCGACGGTCAGCGACTCGGTGTAGAGCCCGTCGTGGGAGTACAGCGTGACGGCGCGGGCCGTGCTCTGCACCCCTACGGCGTCGAGCAGAGTTCGCAGCTCGACTCCTTGCCATGCCGCGTCGTCGACGCGCCAACCGGTAACGCACTGGAAGTCTCGCGTCCAGAACGTCTGCGGGAGGTCGGCTATGTCGCCCCAGCCGAAAGTGTTCGGCCGGTCGACGAGGCCGTCAACCCGCAGGCGATACTCCGCCGTGCTCAGATCCGGTTGCCGTGCGGCAACGGAGTAGTACCGCCAGCCGCCTTCACCTGGCACGAGGTCAGCCAGTCCGGTCGGGTCGATTCTGCGCACTGGTGAGAGGACGGCGTCGATCGCGTTCTGCAAAGGCCCACCGAGGGCGAAGCCGACCGCACCAAGACCGACGACTGACAGCACGATGCGGCGCCCGAAGGGGCGGTCGACCGTCGGTGTCGGAGATGTTTGTGGTTCCACCCACCCAGGATGCTTCGCCGTGCCCCCGGTGGCCAGGTGGAACCCCTTGATCGGAGAAGTGTTCCCCAGTTCGTAAGGGGCCTCGTTTTCCACAGGTCGCGGCTGGACCGGCACTCGCCGCCGCCGCGCTCGGCACGGTGCGGGCATGAACCTTCCACTCCCGGCCGAAGGCCCGGCACACCAGTCCACACTTTCCCTCGAGTCCCGCCCGACGCTGAAGGCGAGCGGGCCAGGCGAGATCCTGCAGGTGATTCCCTACCTCCTCGGGTTCCACGCCGAACGAAGCGTGGTGATCGTCGCCATGCACAAGAAGCAAGTCGTCGTCAGCGCCCGCTACGACCTCGATGGTCCCCCTGAGTGCGCGGAGCCGCTTTGTCACGCTGCCGCCGCTGCGGGGGCGTCCCGCGTTCTCGTCGCGTTGTACGACGAGGCGATCACTGGCCACCCGCTGGCTCATCGCGACTATCTCGAGGGCCTTCGCCAGTTGTTCGACAAGTACGAGTTCGACGAGGTCGATGCGCTCGCGGTCGGCGATGGTCGTTGGTGGTCGTACCGCTGCGAGAACGGCCGCTGCTGCCCGTCTGGCGGCACTGAGCTTGTGACCTCGGGTGCGGTGGCTGCGGGTGCGGTGGCCGAGGGGCTGGTGGCGCTACCCGGTCGCGCCGACCTCGAGGCCGAACTTGAAGCCGACGAGCCGCGGATGATCGAAGTCCTTGAGGCCATCCTCGCCTTCGGTGCGGTCGATGACGACCGTCCAGACGCCGTTGTGCGCGCCGAGGACTGGGCAAACGTTCGACGTTTCGTGCGGGACGCGAGGCGAGGTGGCGGCGTCCCGACGCCCGAATTGGCGGCCCGGGTGCTCTGGGCTCTGACCGACCTCGCCGTTCGCGATGCAGTCATCGGCTTCCTCACGAGCCGCCCCGACCCAAATGTCGAGGTGGCTTGGCGCGACCTGGTCCGGATCGCTCCACCCCTTTGGCGAGCGCCCGCTGCCACGGTCTACGCACTCTGGTGTCTGGCCGGCGGCAGCGGAGCGCGGGCCAACATCGCGATCGACGCAGCGTTGGCGGTCGATCCGAACTACTCGATGGCCCGACTGCTCGGCGAGAGTCAGGTGCGTGGGGTGAACCCCTACGACTTCATCGCCGGGTTGGCTGAGGAGTCTTCTCGCATTGGGCGACGGATCCAGCGCAAGCGCTCACCCTGGGGGGAAGCCGAGCGCTCTCGGGTGAAGGCGAATGCCAATCGCGAGTAGTGGCCTGATTTGTCTCTCGCGAGGTAGCGTTCGCATGTGGCTGAGCAATGGACCCTCCTGACCAATCATGGGCGGGTGCTTCTCATCATTGCGAGCGATCCCGACGTTCGGCTGCGCGACGTCGCCGCAGCGGTCGGAATCACCGAGCGATCGGTGCAGATGATCGTCGCGGACCTCGAAGGGGCTGGATTCATCAGCCGCGAGCGACGGGGGCGTCGCAACCACTACGCGATCAACACCGGCAAACACTTCCGGCACCCGCATGAGGCGGGACACCAGGTTGGCGAGCTGCTTGGCCTCTTCAGCGAACCGCGGGCATCCAGAGACGGAGAAGAGCGACTCAGGTAGTTCTCCGTCGCAGGAAGTAAGCGGCGATGCGCCGAGAGTGGCCGCGCTGCTCCAGTTGGGTCCGCTGCCTGTGGATTGTGCACCACGGTTGGCGTGGCCGCTCTAGCCTCCTGCTCATGATCTCGCGAACACTCATCGCTGCTGGCGTCCTTGGGCTGACAGCTGTCTTGTTGCCTGCCAATCCTGCCCGCAGCGCCGAACCGTGTGAGGGCGCCGACTGCGATGTCGTGGCCGATCCAGATGACGCGGAGTATGTGGGTTCGGGCGGCCTGCTGCTGCCCGCTGACAGCTTCACCGGCACTGACGCCGACCGCGCTGACGCGGCCACGTGTCCGGAGTGCCGGTGGGCGCTGTTGCCGATGTGCCGCGGTGATGGCCAGGCCGGCGGGGTGGCCTGCGGAGGTGCGGCGACGTCCTGCCCGCCCGGTGAGTTCCGCCGGATCGTCCTGCTGTTGCGGCCCGGTGACGCCGAGTGGCGTGAGGTCGGGCTGGTCTGCCTCGTCGGGGGCGCGCCGATAACGGTTGACGACGTGGCGGGCCGGCTCTCCAACGTCGTGGTGGAAGAGGTGCCACCGCTGCAGCCGACGTTTCAGCCTGAGGGGGGCACCCTGATCGGGCTTCCGGCGGTCTTCGCGGCCGGACAGCCGGCCACGCTGGGTGAGCGACGCTTCACCCTGGTCGGCTTCGAGATTGTTCTCGACGGTCGGGCGTCCTGGACGTGGGAGTTCGGCGACGGTGACGTCCTGACCACTGACGAGCCAGGTGGGGGCTGGCCGGAAATGGCCGTCAGTCATGCCTACGCGAGGGCTGGTAGCTACCCTGTCTCGGTCAATAGCACCTGGGAGGCCTGGTTCACCGTCGATGGCCTAGGGCCGTGGCCGGTGGGCGGAGATCTGGTGATTCAGACCGCTGGCCCGCTCGTGGTGTCGGTGTCTGAGGCCAGGGCTGAGTTGCTGGTCGGCTGAGTCCCTGGCCCCGTGGCCCCGGGTGGGGTAGCGTCCGGCCAGGCGCTGTCTGGGCCGTCGCCGTCGAACCACCGAGGAGGTCTTCATGGGGACGATCGTGGTGGGCTACGTGCCAAGCCCGGAGGGTGAGGCGGCCCTGGATCGCGCCGTCGAAGAAGCCAAGCTGCGGGGCAGCAACCTACTGGTGGTCAACTCCCAGCGCGGGGGCCGGACGGCCGACTACGAAGAGTTGGCCCTCACCAACGAGCAGGTTCAGATGATTCATGACCGGCTTCGCACCGAGGGCATCGAGCACGATGTTCGCGGTCTGATCCGCGGCAATGACCCAGCCGATGACCTCGTCGCCGTCGCCGAGGAGGCTTCGGCCGAGATGATTGTGATCGGCCTCCGGAAGCGCAGCCCGGTCGGCAAGTTGATCATGGGCAGCAACGCGCAACGTGTTCTGCTGGACGCCACTTGTCCGGTTCTCGCGGTCAAGCGCGCAGACGCTTGATCCAGCCCCGGCGGGGGAAGATCGAAGCAGCCAGCGGCGTTGACTACAATGTCTAATGCTGCGCCTCACCTGAGGTCCGACTCCTGAGTCAGCCTCCCACCCCTCCGGCGCTGCAGCCGAACTCCGCACCCTCCCGTTACGCGTACCCGCATGACGGCTGCCCGCATCCCGCAAGGAGGCAACCGCTCCTATGAGCGCTGCTCGCAAGACTGCCACCAAGACTCCTGCGAAGAAGTCCGCATCCAAGACCACGGCGAAGAGCAAGTCGCCGACCGCAAAGAAGTCGGCAGCCAAGACTGTCACCAAGACGCCAGCAAAGTCAGCCGCTAAGAAGGCACCAGCGAAGGTGGCCGTCAAGAAGGCGGTGCCGGCGAAGAAGGCCGCCGCCAAGGCTCCCGCCAAGAAGCCGGCTGCGGTGAAGAAGTCGGTGGCCGTCAAGAAGGCGGCTCCCGCGAAGAAGGCAGCCCTAGCGAAGAAGACGGCTCCCGCCAAGAAGTCCGAGGCACCCGCGAAGAAGGCAGCCACCAAGAAGGGAGCGGCCGCCGAGACGGCGACGGTTGAGA
>JAJAYM010000006.1 GCA_027117675.1 Actinomycetes bacterium
GCGGAACGCCGCGGCGACGAAGCTGGCCGGACAATCGCTCGTACTTCTCGACGCTCGTGGTTCCGACGAGGACTGGCTGACCCTTCTCGTGGCACAAGACCAGGTCTTCGATCACCGCGTTGAACTTGGCGTCCTCGGTCCGGTAGACAAGGTCAGCCTCGTCTGCGCGAATCATCGGTTGATTCGTCGGGATCGGGACGACGCCCAGCTTGTAGATCTGGTGGAACTCGTTCGCTTCGGTCATCGCCGTGCCGGTCATGCCAGCGAGCTTGTCGTACAAGCGGAAGTAGTTCTGCAGCGTGATGCTGGCCAAGGTCTGGTTCTCCGCCTTGACTTCAACACCCTCTTTGGCCTCGATTGCTTGGTGGAGCCCCTCGTTGTAGCGGCGCCCAGCGAGCATGCGACCGGTGTGCTCGTCGACGATGAGCACCTCGCCGTCGATAACGACGTAGTCCTTGTCCTTCTTGAAGAGCTCCTTGGCTCGGATGGCGTTGTTGAGGTATCCGATCAGTGGCGTGTTGACGGACTCATAAAGGTTGTCGATGCCGAGGTAGTCCTCGACCTTCTCAACCCCGGCCTCGTGGATACCGATCGTGCGCTTCTTCTCGTCGACCTCGTAGTGCTCGTCAGCGCGAAGTCGTTTAGCCATCTGTGCGAAATCCCCGTACCACTTTGAACTGGCATCGGCAGGACCACTGATGATCAGCGGCGTTCTGGCCTCGTCGATAAGGATGGAGTCCACCTCGTCGACGATTGCGTAGAAGTGGCCGCGCTGGACGAGATCGTTCTGCGACCAGGCCATGTTGTCGCGCAGGTAATCGAAGCCGAACTCGTTGTTGGTGCCGTACGTGATGTCGCATCCGTACTGGACGCGGCGCTCGGTTGGTCGCATTCGCGCCAGGATCACGCCGGTCTCCAGACCGAGGAACCGGTGAACGCGGCCCATCCACTCTGAGTCACGCTCGGCGAGGTAGTCGTTGGTGGTGACGATGTGAACGCCGTTGCCGGCGAGCGCGTTGAGGTAGGCCGGAAGGGTCGAGACCAGCGTCTTACCCTCACCGGTCTTCATCTCCGAGATGTTGCCGAGGTGCAAGGCCGCTCCGCCCATGATCTGGACGTCGTAATGGCGCTGACCCAGGGTTCGCTTTGCCGCTTCACGGACGGCGGCGAATGCCTCGGGCAGGAGATCGTCGAGCGTCTCGCCATCGCCCAATCGTTGCTTGAATACGTCGGACTCTTCGCGCAGTTCGGCGTCGGACAGGGAGACGAAGTCTTCCTCGATGGCGTTGACCTGCTCAGAGATGCGGGCGAGGCGTTTGAGGATCTTGCCCTCACCGGCACGCATGAGCTTGTCAAAGAGAGCGGGCACGCGTGAACTCCGTCGTCGAGAAGCCAGGATCGGCCGGCCCGGCTGGACCAGTGACCTGCAGCGACCGGTGGCCGCCATCGGTCATCGTAATCAATTGGTGACCTAGCGCCGTCCTGCGGCAGGCTGTGGGCGTGCACCTTCCGAGCACACCCGTTGAGCTTCGGGCTGACGAACTGCTGCTACGCCCGTTCGCACCCGAGGACGCCGGGGCGGTCTTCGACGCCTGCCAGGACCCCGAGATCCAGCGCTGGACAACGGTGCCGAGCCCCTATACCCGCGAGGACGCGGCAGAGCTCGTCGCGCTCTGCCCCGCTCGCTGGGCGTCGGGGACGCCCACGTTCGCCGTCGTGGATGCGGGGTCCGGAAGCCTGCTCGGCGCGGTCGACCTGCAGGACCTGGACGCCGAGCAAGGTCCCCAGATGGGCTTCTGGGTGGCACCCGGTGCGCGGCGACGCGGCGTGGCGAGAGCGTCGGTCCGCCGCCTCGCTCAGTGGGCCTTCGACGACCTCGGACTGCCACGTATCCGGTGGGCGGGGTACCAGGGCAATGCCGGCAGCCGACGGGTGGCCGAGAGCGTCGGGTTCGTCATGGAGGGTTCGTCGCGGCTGGCCCTGGAGCAGCGCGGCGTCCGCCAGGATGCCTGGCTCGGCTCGATCCTCCCGGCCGATCTCACCCGCGCCAAAATCGGCCACGGCGTCATCGGCTCACTGCTGGGCGGGTGGCCCACCGAGCCGGTGGCACTGCGCAGCGAGCGGATCTTGCTACGTCCGTCCCGGGAGGATGACGCTCCAGCGCTCCTGGCCTATGCGCAAGATCCGTTGGCTGGGATCTGGGACCCCGAAGAAACCCCCGACCTTGATGCCGCGCGGGAACGTGCTCGCCGACGCGCCGACTGGTCATCGGGTGATGTCGCGGTGTGGGTCATCACCGATCCCGACGACACCGCCATCTGGGGTGGGATCCAGCTCTTCGACGTCTACGCGCACAGCCTTGGCGCTGTGACCGGTTATGGGCTGATGCCGGAGGCGCGGGGCAACGGGTATGCCACCGAGGCGCTTCGAACTGTCACCGAGTGGGCCTTCGTCGAAACGGCTCTTCACCGCATCACACTGATGCACGCGGTAGGCAACACGGCATCGTGCGCGGTGGCGACAGCTTCGGGCTATCAGCTGGAGGGACTCATGCGACAGTCACACCGCTTCGGCGACGGTGAGCTTCACGACAACCATCTGCACGCCCGCCTACGCGCCGATTCCGCCCCTTCCTGACCCGGTTCACTGTTCGTCGCTTGCAGCGCGGGTCGGTCCATTCGTGTGTTGCGCGAGTCTGCTGGTGAGTTTGCCTTTACGGGGTCTGGGGAAACGCCAGTTCTGGTGTGCGGTTCATGAACTTCTCTACGTTCGGTATCGCGGGGCGCACACGCCGATCCGGACGCCGGCATGGGCGCCGACGCGGGCGCGCAGGCTCGTCGGTTGTCCCTTTGGGTGTCGGTTTCAGTCGTTGGGTGTGCGCCGGACGGGGAGCCGAGTTGGGTCAGGCGCCGCCTGGGGAAACTGCAGATCTGATGTCGGGTTGTTGTCAGTGGTGGGTGGCAGGGTGCTGTTCATGAACTCCACCATGTCCGGCATCGCACGGCAGGTCGATGGCCTGCTTACTGCGGCTTGCCCGGTCGCTGATCTCGGCGATGACGCGTTGCGTTCTCGGGTGGTTGAGTGTGAGCAGGCCGTGGCGATGCTGAACGCCGCCCAAGCTGAGGCGATGGTTCAGATGGGTAACCGGGCGCGGGTCGCTGACCGGGCCGAAGTGATCGACAGTGGGAAGCCGATGTGGTCACGTCAGTGCCGCGAAACGTTTGTGGCTGATGAGATCGCGGTGCTGCTGGGGTGGACGAAAGTCGCTGCCGGGGCCAGGTATGACACAGCCTGCCGCGCCGGTGATCTGCCGGTCGTCCAGCGGGCCTGGCGGGCCGGCCGGATCGACGCCCGCAAAGTCGCTCTGATCACCGAGCAGGTGATGGTGGTGGACTCGGCCACCGCCGGAACGGTGGTTACTGGCGCCGTCGAGTTCGGGGCGGGGCGGACGGCCCCGCAGCTGCGGGAGTGGCGCCGGAGGCGGGTGAGCGCCGCCGACCCTGATGCCGCTGAACAGCGCCACCGGCGGGCGTTCGCGGACCGCCGGGTGATGATCACCGCCGGTGAGGACGGGACGAGCCAGTTGTGGGCGTTGCTCCCGTCGGTGCAGGCCCGCCAGATCGGGCAAACCCTGACCACTGCCGCCCACGCCGCCGGCGCCGACACCGATGAGGCCCGGACGATGGATCAACGCCGCCTCGACACCCTGGTCGATTTGCTGCTGGGCCGGGCCGACCCACCACAGGTGAACGTGCAAGTCATCGTCGCAGCCGACACCCTCGCCGGACACAGCGACCAACCGGGTTGGATTCCAGGTCTCGGCCCGGTCACCGCCACCGAAGCCCGCGAACTGGCCGGGCAACCCGGCGGCGGTGGGGGGCGGGTGAGTTTTCACCGGTTGTTGACCGACCCGGCCACCGGGGTGCTGACCGATGTCGCTGAAAAGCGGTACCGGCCGTTGGCGGCGTTGGATCGGGCCGTCCGTGCCAGAGATGTGACCTGCCGGTTCCCCGGCTGCCGCCGCTCCGCCGACAGTGCCGGCACCGACCTTGACCACACCGTCCCCTGGCCGGCCGGCCCCACCTGCGCGGCTAACCTCGCTGTCCTGTGCCGACGCCACCACCGCCTCAAGCACACCACCGGATGGGCCGTCACCCTTGGCCCCACCGGCGTGATGACCTGGACCACCCCCACCGGCCGCACCTACCAAACCCAACCATGGCAATACACCCACCCACCCCACGACCCCGACGGCTAGCGCCACCCGACCCGCCACCCGAACGGCTAGCGCCACGACTACCTGTTTCGCCGCGTATTCACATGACGGAGCGAAAACTGCAACTTTCAACAACGCCGCAGACGGACGCCTCGACGAGGAACCGGAGTGTCATGCCGCCGCTGCCTGAGTCGAAGCTGCCGTTCATCGTGCTTCTGTTGCCCGGCTCTTACCTGGTGGCGGAATCCGGAACGTCTGTGGTTCGTAGGTGATACCGGCGCAGAAGTCGGAGATGCACTCGACAGTCGTGAGTTCTTGCGTCGCTGCCCCGGGGTGGAACCGGCCGTTCTTGGGGTCGAGCACAAGGGTCAGTAGCTGGGGCTCCCCGGTGCAGGAGATCTTCTGGAACCCCTTGGCCGAAACCCGCTGCTTGACCTTCAAGGCCCAGGACGCACTCGTCACCCGGCGAGGACAGCCGACCTTGGCCGTCACCTCCAAGTTGCCGGTTCGCGGCGTCCAGTCGTAGGAGACAACTTTCAACTGAAGACCAGAACCTGCTGCCTGGGCTGGTGCTGCCGCGCCGATCGACGTCAGCGAGGCGACTGCGACGGCAGCGGCAAGGCCCAGTCGGGAGAGATGTTTCATCGTGGGCCGATCCGGATGAACTCGATCGAGGCGCTTCCGATGCCAGCCTGGTCGTTCATGACAATCTGCTCCAGAGTGAACTCGGCGACCCCCGGGTGGAATCGACCTCCTCGGGGATCCAAAACGAGGGTGGACCGGTAGCCATCGTCATCGCACGGAACCTGTGAGGAGTTCCGCGCGCGAATGTCCCCTTGTTCGAGCGCCGCCGCCCACCTGAACGTCCCGTCGCCCGTGCATTTGACGCGGGCGGTCACTTCCACGTTTCCGGTCCGAGCCTGCCAGTCGATCGACTTCACCTTGAGTACCGTTTCGGGGAGAGTAGTTGTGGCTTCCATGGCTGCCGAGGCCGGAAGGGCGGGAAGCGCAAAGAGACCGACGACCGCGCTGAGTAGCGCTGCACGATGCGTGACCCGCATGGCCCCTCCGCCCCAAACGCCCAATCCCATGTCCTGACGCCTCAAGGGTAGCCCCAGCGGTGACGGGCTGTAGTCACCCGATCGAGGTTGAGCCGAACGGGGGATCCCCCGCACCAGGTGCTGGATCGCGCGTCGGATGGCCCGGTGCGCATGTTTGGTAGGGAGGTCGGACGTCGGCTACCAGCCAGAATGCAAAGTCGTCTCAAGCGCGTCGACGAAGGTGTCAGCGGCCGCCCGGTCGATGCACAGCGGCGGCTTGATCTTCAGCACATTCATGAAGTCGCTCGTCGGCTGAACGATGACCCCGAGTTCACGCATCCGTTCGCAAATGGCCAGTGCCTCCTCGGTCGCCGGTTCAAGCGTCTCGTGGTCGCGCACCAACTCGATCCCGCGGTAGAGCCCCAGACCGTGCACGGTGCCGATCAGGGCGTAATCGTCAGCCAGTGCAGTCACGCGCTCGGCAATGTGACGACCGATGGTCAACGCGTTGGCCTGCAGACCCTCACTCTCGATCACGTCAAGGGTGGCAATACCGGCCGCACACCCGAGGGGCGAACCGCCCATCGAACTGAAGAACGAACCTTCAGCCGACCGAAGCGTCTCGGCGATCGCGCGAGTCGTGACCACGGCGCCGACCGGGACGCCGTTGCCGGTGCACTTGGCCATCGTCACGATGTCGGGCACCACTGCCTGCTGCTGAAAGCCCCAGAAGTAGTCGCCGAGCCGTCCGTAGCCCACCTGCACCTCGTCGGCGACGCACAACCCGCCGGCCGCTCGCACGGACGCGTAGGTGGCTGCGAGGTAGCCGTCCGGCAGCAGGACGCCGCCAGCATTTCCGTAGACCGGTTCGGCGATGAACCCACTCACTCGACCGCCAGCTTCGGCGATCTCAGCCAGGGCGCGGTCGACGTCAGCGGCATAGCGGGCGCCGGCGTCCGGCCCGCGGAACTGTCCCCGGTAAGTGTTCGGCGACTCCACGATGTGTACCCAGGGCGGACGCGTCTCGGCCGCCCTGGGGTTGTCGGTGATCGACGTCGTCACGTCGTCGGTGCCCGTAGTCCACCCGTGGTAGGCGCTGCGCACGGCGAGGATCTCGCGGCTACCGCTCGCCGCTCGCATCAAGCGCAGCGCCACCTCATTCGCTTCGCTGCCCGTGCTCACCAGGAACACGGTGTCGAGCGGATCAGGAAGCAACGCAGCCAGGCGCTCGGAGAACTCGACCATGGACGCGTAATGGAAACGCGAATTGGTGTTGATCAGCCGCAACTGCCGGCTGACAGCTTCTGCCACCACGGGATGGCTGTGTCCCAAAATCGTCACGTTGTTGACCATGTCGACGTACCGGCGACCGTCGGTGTTGAACATGTGATGACGCCTACCCCGCTCCATGCGTGGCGGCTCTTCGTAGTAGTACTCCTGCGCCGACGCAAGCACCGCGTCGCGGCGATGCAACAGCGATGTCGCGTCGCTCGGGGATGCCGGCGCCACACCCGGAATGGCGTCCGGCGCCCACCAAATAGCCGGATCGGTCGTGGCGTGCCGCCAACCATCGGCGCGCGCGGCCAGCATCGGTGGTTGGTGATCGAGGTCAGCGACTAGTTGCACTGTGACACCGGCCGCAGCACCTTGGCCGGCGCGCACCACGCCCAGTCGGTCACCAGCTTCCACGTGTGGCGCGTCGGTCACCTCATCGAGGTCACCCAGCACCAGCTGCCAGGTGTCATCGAGCCCGAGAGTGAGCGCACCATCGTCGAGGCTGCGCACCACACCTGATGTCGGAGCTCGCACCTCCGTTCCGGCAGGAGCAAAGACCTCCACCCCGGTGCTGACCCCACCGGTGCTGACCCCATCACCAGGGCTGCGCGCCAGCCGTCCCTCCCCGTAGCGCCCGACGCCATAGCCATCTCTCAGCTGGGCGACCACCCCATCGGCGAGGTTCCACCGTTCAGGATCGAACGTGTCGGCCGTCACCGACTGATCGACCGAGGGCGACCCGGCGACCATGGCAACGAGCGGGCCAACCGGAGCCGGCGGCAGCGGTGGCGCCGGCGCCGTCATGCCGACGCTCTCCGCGAGCACGCCGTGCGCAGCCCGCCATGGCACCGACCGGACGGCACGCCACACCAGCCAGTCATCATCGATCGACTGCTGGACATACGCGTCATCGGGTTCGAGCCTGCCCTGGTGCTCGCTACTGGCGACGCTGGACGCCGCACGTGCGACCAGTAACGGCCACAGGGCCGCTACTTCTTCGTCAGTGAGTGGCAGCACGGAGTGATAGCCGCGCAAGACATTGGTGAGCACTCCGAGCGCATCATCGGGGTCATGGCCAATCAGCGAGACCGCCGCAACGGCCACGTCGGCGGCGACCCAGGTACGAAGGAGGTCACCGAAGTCGATGAGGGCATCTGGCCATGGTTGGCCGGATGCGTTGAGGCTCGTGACGACATTGACGTCGGTGACATCGGCGTGGCAGACCGCTAGACGTAGCTGTGGAGCAAGCGTCTTGAGAGCCTCCTGCGATCGAGCCATCTGGCCTTCGACATCGGAGCGCCCTGCGGCATCAGCGATCGAGGAGCCGAACGCTGCGACGACATCGCTTGCGTGGCGTACATCCCACTGCAACGTGCGGTCGAGCCCGGGATGATCGAAATCGGCCAAGGCAGCCGCAGCGGACGCGGCCAGCCAGCCTTGACGCCTCAGCACCGACGGCGCTAGGTAGTCGAAATCAGCGAGTGGACGACCCTCCAGGTAGGTGACGAGCCGCACGTCGTACTTGGCGCCACCGTCGGTGACCTGGCCGATCAGCGCGCCGCTGGCGTCGGGAAGGGGAACCGGCGCCCGGAACGGCAGATCGCGCTCGGCCAGGTGGAGCATCGCGGCGTTCTGTGCCACCAGTCCTTCGTGGCTGAAGCCGGGATTGGAGATTTTCAGGATGAACCGCCCGCCAGCATCATCGACTCTGACGTTCTGGTCCTGGTGGCTACCGAGGCTGCGCAGCGGCCCGGAGCGGTGGTACCGCTCGTCGAGGATCTGGGCCGCCCGCTCCAAACTCACGGCCGGACTCGGAATTTCCATCCCGGCAAACGGGTTGCTCAATTCATGACCTCGTCGGTGCCGCCAATCACGTGGAGCACGGGCACTGTGAGAACGTGACGTAACTTGTTGGCCCAGCCTCGACGCATCAGGTCAGAGACCAGGTGCGGCTCGGTGATCACCCACAGTTCGTCAGCGTCCTCGCTGGTGACGTACGCAGCCGTTGCCGCGATCGGGTCGCGTGGCGTCAAGCCGCCGCGCGCCGTCAGGCCCTGCGCAGCCAAGAGCTCCAACGACTCTTGCAGGGCCCGCTCGGCGGCCATTCCCTGGTCATCGGGAGTTGCACCGGCCAGGTCGCGGCGCAACTCATCGATATCGACCCGGGCTACGTCATCGACAACCTGGTCGACGCGTGACTGGTCGGAGGTCTCGGGCACGAGGACGTGCAGGCGCAACTCGCCGTCGTGCCACTCGGCAATGCGGGTGACGTCGTGCTCGGTCAGGGCGTTCTCGGTCAACACGATGAGATGGCTCACAGGTCCATCTTGGCCTATGTTGGGCGGCCGCGTCGCAGCACCTCACCAACGTCGTAGGCAACCGGGCGCTCAAGCTGGTCGAACCGGCAAGAGGAGGCGTCCCGGTCGGGGCGCCATCGTGCGAACCGCGGGTTGTGCCTGAAGCGGTCCCCCTGCAGCTGGTCGTAGGCCACTTCGACGACGAGTTCGGGTCGGAGCGGGACAAAGCTCATGTTCTTCTTCGCGCTCCAGCGGTTGACCACTCCGGGACGGCGCACACCGGATGCATCGGCGGTCTCAGGGTTCCAAGGGTGGGTGTCCAGGTCGGTGACAAGCGCCGCGAGCTCACCGACCAGCTCTGACCGACGCGCCGCAGTGAATGACGAGCAGACCCCGACGTGCTGGAGGCGACCTTCGTCGTCGTACAAGCCCAACAACAGTGAGCCGACGACCTGCCCTGACGTGTGCCATCGATAGCCAGCGACCACGCAGTCGGCGGTTCGCTGATGTTTGACCTTGGTGAGTGTTCGTTTGCCTGATGCGTAGGAGTCGGCGAGGGGCTTTGCCATGACGCCGTCCATGCCGGCTCCTTCGAAGGTCTCAAACCACCGGCGCGCCTCGCCGGCGTCCAGCGTCGCAGGCGTCAGGAAGAACGGCGGCGTCCACTCCTGGGCGGCCGCCTCTAGGCGTCTCCGCCGCTCGGCAAAGGGCGCATCCAGATGCACACCGTCGCCGTCTTCGAGCAGATCGAAGGCGACATACCAGGCCGGTGTCTGCTCAGACAACAAGCTGACCCGTGACTCCGCCGGGTGGATTCGCTGGGCGAGCACGTCGAAGTCGAGGGTCGGTCCTTGGGCGACGACGAGCTCACCATCGAGTACCAATGGCGACGAGAGTTGCTGGGAGGTTGCGGTCACCACTTCGGGAAAGTATCGGGTGAGGGACTCCGACCGGCCGGCCACCTCAGTGTGGTCACCGACGAATAAGAGGCAGCGAAAGCCATCCCACTTCGGCTCGTAGAGCCAGCCATCCCCTTGAGGAATCGCGCTGGCCGCCTTGGCGAGCATCGGCTCGATCGGCGCTTCGATCGGAAACGGCATGGGCCACCGTAACCGAGCGCCGAGGGCACGGCGAGCGCGCCCGCACGGCGAAGCCGCTTGCCAACCGCGCCGCGCGGGCCCGACCGGGGCGTTCGCTTTGCAAGACCGGCCGAAATGCACCGCGACGAGATGGTCCCCAACGACGCTGGCGTCA
>JAJAYM010000007.1 GCA_027117675.1 Actinomycetes bacterium
CGCTCGCAGTAGGGGGAATGCTCCAGAAACTGGCCGCGCTTCGACAGGTATCGACTCGGCGCTCCGACATGTCCGGTGGCCTCCACGACCAGCATTCGCAGCGGCTCGCCAGCTGAAGGGACGACGCGGTACGTAGTTGACGTCGGAATGACCACGTAGTCACCTAGTCCGACCGCGAGCGTTCCGAACACGGTCTCGACAGCTCCGGCTCCTGACTCGACGTAGAGCAGCTCGTCGCCGGTCCCATTCCGATAGAGCGGGGATGCCTCCGTCGCCACGCAGTACGAGATGCGCACGTCTGCGTTACCGAACATCAGCTTGCGCCCAGTGACCGCGTTGTCAGCCGGCCCGACGGGGATCTTGTGCGCCCGGACGTGTCGCGGCGTCAGCGGGTGGTTAGGCACGAGCTCACCCGCAGAGTCGTCCCCGACCTCAATCGAAGTCACCGCTGTCGGCAGGTAGCGGTGGTAGAGCAGCGCTGACTCGCTGGAGAACCCCTCCTGACCCATGAGCTCCTCGGCGTACAAGCCGCCGTCGGGGCGCCGGAACTGCGTGTGGCGCTTGCGGGGGATGTTGCCCACCGATCGGTAGTACGCCATGCCAACTCCCCTCGTGAGTGCACCCCTCTTGGGTCACACTCGACCTTCCGCTACCGTCGCGAGGGTGTCAAGGATCGGCGGGCTCGCACTGGAGTTGATCGACGATGCCGCGATGTTTCCGCCCGGCAATGCGGCGCTTGCTGACGCCGTCAAGGCCGCCTATGCCCGCCGAGACACTCCCCAGGGGGCAGTTGTCGGCCCGCTGTTGGTCCCAGCATCAGCCGTCGAAGATCTGCGTAGCCATGCCGATCCGACACTGGTTCTCGGTGTCGCACTCATCGGAGATACCGGGTTAGAGGGGCTCGCCGCCGCGCGGGACGCGCTCCAAGACGATGCATGGATAGTGCTCACCCAGGTAGAGCTACGCCCTCCCACAGCCGACCCGCCTTCCCAGGGCGTTTCCTCCCTCCTTGCCGAACTCAGCTTCACCGCACCCGCCTATGTCGAGCTGAACCTCGAGACCGACTTCGTCGGGGCGCTCGAGGTACTCGCCGATGATGGTTTGGAGCGGGCCAAGTTTCGGACAGGTCCTTACACGGTTCCACCACCTGAGCTGCTCGCGAAGGCGATCGGCACCGCCGTCCGCCTCGGAGTGCGCTTCAAGTTGACTGGCGGCCTGCACCAAGCACTTCCGGCCCACGATGCCGAGACCGGACAGCATCACCACGGATTTCTCAACACGTTGGCTGCGACGTCACTAGCGATCAGCGGCGCGAACGACGAGACGTTGGTTGATGTCCTGCGGTCTAGCGAAACCGAGAGGGTGCTCACCGCGCTTGGTACACGGGACGCCAGCCGAGTCCGCGATAGCTTTTGCTCCTTCGGGTCCTGCAGCATCGACGAGCCATTTGACGAGCTCGTTCGTCTGGGCTTGGCCGACCCATCATGACCCGATCGTGGGTGGAGGGGGCCGACTCGTCCGACTACTCCTCAGCCGTTCTGCCACTAGGCGTTGCCGTTCTGGGCGATAGCCCGCCGCATGTAGTCACCCGGATCGGCGACCACGTGCTAGACCTCCATACGCTGACTGAGTCGGGAATCGTTCCGGATGAGCTCGGCGATCTGCTCATCGCCGGCACCCTGAACCGCCTACTCGGCGCGGGGCGCACAAGCTGGACGCAGCTACGGAGAATGCTGACCGACTGGCTGTGCGACTCCAAGCACGCCGAGGTTGTCGCGCCTCACCTGAACGCCGTCAGCTCGGCGTCAATGGTCCTGCCGTTTGACGTGGCCGACTACGTCGACTTCTACTCATCCGAGCAGCATGCTCGAAACGTCGGTGCGATCTTCCGACCCGACTCCCCTGGACTCCCCGACAACTGGAAGCACCTACCGATCGCCTATCACGGGAGAGCCGGCACCGTGGTCGTCAGCGGCACCGACATCGTGCGACCACTCGGCCAGCGCAAACCCCGCGATGCAGCCGCGCCGTCGTTCGGACCATCCACCCGACTCGACATCGAGGCCGAGGTCGGGTTCGTGGTTGGAAAGTCCAGTGCGCTGGGGTCGCCTGTGCCGACCAGCGCACTCGCTGACCACGTGTTCGGGGTCGTTCTGGTCAACGACTGGTCGGCTCGCGACATCCAGGCATGGGAGTACGTGCCGCTTGGGCCGTTCCTCGGTAAGTCGTTCGCAACGTCGATCTCGCCGTGGGTCGTCCCGCTGGACGCCCTCGCCGTGGCGAGGTGTCCGGCAGTTCCCCAACATCCACCGGACTTCGACTACCTGCTCGACGACGACCCCTGGTGCTTAGACCTGCGCCTATCTGTCACTCTCAACGACTCGACCGTGAGTGAGCCACCCTTTGCGACGCAGTACTGGTCACCCGGCCAGCAGCTGGCGCACCTGACGATCAACGGTGCATCGGTGCGCACCGGTGACCTCTTTGCCTCCGGCACCGTCACCGGCCCAGAGCGACGCCAGCGCGGATCGCTCCTCGAGCTCAGCTGGGGTGGACGTGAACCGTTCACACTGGACGACGGGACCGA
>JAJAYM010000008.1 GCA_027117675.1 Actinomycetes bacterium
AGCTAACACCCACCATCGGCGTCGGAAGGCTCCCGCATACTCACCCAGGGTGGCGCCCCCCTGCTGACCACTGACCTGTTCCACGATTGTCCCCTTGCCGAGTTGGTACCGGAAGGTTACGGGGGCGACTAGGCGACTCGTAGCGAGCGGTGCGCGGATTCACCCAGGTGGTCGCTGCCGTGCCTACGCTGAGTAGTCGCGAGCTCACGGTGAGCAGGATGGCATCGGCCGTTGGTTCCCTTTCTCCCCCCCGGCCTTGCCGTTGGCGGACGCCACGCTCTGTAATGGAGGCGGACGCTGGCCGCATACGGGGGGAATGGCAGTGGGCACTCGAGGACGTTGGCTGGCACTGGCGGTTACCACGGTCACGCTGGCCGGCGGCCTGCTGAACCCCGTTGGTGTGGCGGGGGCGGCTCCGGCCGATGAGCAGTTGGCTAGTACGAACCCACAGAATGACACTCCTCGGGTACTGGACGGCCGGGTCCAGGCCATCACCCGCGTTGGCGACACCGTGCTGGTGGGAGGCACCTTCACCCAGGTTCAGGAGGCTGCGCCGAACTCACCCGTTCTGCCCCGCAGCGGGCTCTTTGCCTTCGATGCGAACACTGGCCTAGTCAGCACGTCGTTCAACCCCCAACTCCTGTCGAGCCCCGGTTCCACACCCGGTGTCGATGCCTTGGCCGTCACCGCCAGCGGACAGGGCGTCTATGTCGGCGGAGACTTCCGCACCATCAACGGCAGCGGACCGGCTCGACTCCAGGCGATCAAGCTTGACGACGGCGCCAAACTGACCACGTTCGCGAACAGCGCCTTCAATAGCCGCGTCTACGACCTCAAGCTGGCCGGTGACCGGCTGTATGTCGCTGGGTCCTTCACCTCGGTGGGGGGCACCACCCGGCGAGGCCTCGCCACCCTTGACGCGTCCAGCGGCGCACTGACGACGGCGGTCAACCTGCCCGTCACTGGAACTGCCGCCGGGACGGGCGCGATGGCGGTGCGCAAGATCGAACTGACGCCGACCGGTGATCGCCTGGTCGCGATCGGAAACTTCAACGCCGTTGGCGGGACGGCGCGGATGCAGATCGCCATGCTGAACACATCGGGACCTGTGGCCACGCTCGACCCCTGGAACACGTCCCGGTTCGGCGGAACGCAGTGCAGCGGCTACTTCGACAGCTACATGCGCGACGTTGACTTTGCACCAGACGGTTCATTCTTCGTCGTCGTCACCACCGGTGGATGGGGCGACCAGCTGTACGACCCAGCCAGGGTCACCAAGCTTTGTGACAGCGCGTCCCGATGGGAGACGTACCGGGCCGGTACCCAGAACCCAACGTGGTTGGAGCACACCGGGGGTGACACCTTCTGGTCGGTTGAGGTGACCGGCCCCGTCGCGTACGTCGGTGGCCACTTCAGGTGGATGAACAACTTGCTGACTAGGGACGGCGACTCCGCGGGTGCCGGTGCGGTGAGCCGTGATGGGCTCGCAGCCCTGGACACGCGCAACGGGTTGCCCTTCTCGTGGAACCCGACGCGCACCCGTGGCGTGGGAGTCTTCGACTTCCTGGTCACCCAGAGCGGCCTGTGGGCTGGCTCGGATACCGCGGTGTGGGCCGGCGAACGGCGCGACCGGTTGGCCGCTTTCCCCTGGGCAGGTGGGTTGGCGCTGCCGAACGACCGGCTCGGCAGCCTCCCTGGCGACGTCGTCCAGTTGGACGCCGACAGCGTGAGCGGCGTCGACGTGACGTCGCGCTACCTCACGGGGGCGATGAGTCCGGCGACCGTGGCGCTTGGTGCTAATGGTGTTGACTGGTCGAAGTTGCGGGGCGCGTTCATGGTCAACAGCACCCTGTACACCGGCTGGAGCGACGGCACCTTCAAGCAGCAGTCGTTCGACGGCACCACCTTTGGGCCGCTTACTGCCGTGCCCCTGGATGGCAACCCTTTTGGCAGCGAACTCTCCGACACCTCAGGGCGCATCACCAGCATGTTCTACGACCGACGCACCGGACGGCTCTATTACACGCGGGCTAACACCACCATGGGCAATGGTCAGAGCAACAACGACGGCGGACTGGTCTACCGCTACTTCACCCCTGAGTCAGGTGTCGTCGGGGCCGAGCGCTTCGACGGACTGAAGGCTGCGTCGCGGTCGGCGATGGACGCTGGCAACGTCCGGGGAACCTTCTTGGTGGGCGACGTGCTTCACTTCGTGACGTCGGCGGGCGTACTACGCAGCGTGCCATTCTCCGACACTGGGTCCTTCGGCACATCGCTGGTCGTCAACAGCCAGATCAACTGGGCAGCCAAGGGACTCTTCTTGTCGACCCAGTCATCGATCCAGGCGCCGAACGCGGCACCGACAGCTGCATTCACCCAGAGCTGCGTCGGGCTCTCCTGCTCGTTCGACGGGTCCGGATCCAGCGACGGTG
Organism: Actinomycetes bacterium; assembly: GCA_027117675.1. GTDB lineage: Bacteria > Actinomycetota > Actinomycetes > JAHEKZ01 > JAHEKZ01 > JAHEKZ01. The sequence goes on from JAJAYM010000008.1 coordinate 2,433, forward strand.
ACGGCACCGTGGCGTCGTACTCGTGGAGCTTCGGTGACGGGTCGAGTGTGCAGGCTGGCGCGACACCCAACCACGTCTTCCCTGCGGGTGGCAGCTACCCGGTAACTCTCACCGTGACCGACAACGACGGGGCGCCGGACGACGTCACTGCCAACGTGATCGTCGCGCCCATCCCTAGCACGGTGGCCTTCGAGGCCGCCGCCAAGTACGAGGGCAAGCAGTTTCGCGTTCACGAGTGGCAGCTTCCGGGGTCGGTCGAGGACGGCGACATGATCGTCATGGCCGTATCGGGCCACCGCGCGGCCGATCCTGGGGCGATCCTCGATGCTGACCAACTCCCGTTGTCTGGGTGGACCGAGGTCGCGCAAGTGTCCGACACTGACAACCCGACCGTCATTTTCACCAAGTCGGCCACAGCAGCCGACGCCGGCCGAACGGTTTCGGTGGAGTGGCGCGATGGGGGCGGGGTCCCGATTTCGGTGCGCACCATGGTCAGTATGGGCGTCTACTCAGGTGTCTCAGCTGTCGCGCCGGTGCAGTCGGGGACTGAGGGCTCGACGACCAACGTCTTCGCGCACACCAGTCCGAGCGTCGTCGTTCCCGCCGACGGCGACTGGGTGGTGTCGTACTGGTCGGATCTGTCGGGATCGACGACCTCCTGGGCGCCTCCCGGTGGGCAGGTCGAACGAGTGGACGGTACGTCGTTCGTCGACCCGGCTACGCCGACGACGGTCCGCGTCTCCGGGTTGCTGACCGACGACGGAGTGCCGACGCTGGCTGGCCCGCGTCCAGGGCTGACCGCCACGGCGTCCGGCAAATCGACGTCGGCCACCATGGCGTCGATCGTTTTGCAGTCGCAGTAAGGGGTCTGTCGTGACCTTCGTCTACCACGTCGAGACGCACTGCAACCCTCGACAGATCGAGAATCTGGTACGCACCATCGTCCGGGCAGCGCCAGATGCTGTGGTCGTCGTCGATCACGACCGGGCCTTCGAGTCACCAGACCCGGGGCTTCTTGCTCGCTTGGGGGCCGAGCTTCGGCTGTCAGACGGTGGCTATGGAGACATGACGCACGTCGATAGGTGGCTCTCCACTGCGCGTTGGCTGAGGTCCGAAGGCATCGACTTCAGTTACCTCACCAACCTCAGCGGGCAGGACTACCCGATTCGACCCGTCGCTCAGATCCACGCTGATGTCGCGGTGTCAGGGGTCGATGCCTTCATTCAGACGTTCTCGGTGCTCGACGCGACCGAGACCACCTGGGGAGTGGCACGTGGCCGGACGCGCTATGAGTTTGGGTATCAGCGCGTAGGGCAGCTCAAGTCCTGGCAGCAGTTGGCTATTCGCCCTGTGCAGGTCGTCAACACCGTCCAGCCATGGGTGCGCCTCACCACCTCGACCGGGCTGCAGCTGGGTCGACGCGCGGAGGCGCCCTGGGGGGAGGGTCTGGTACTGCGTGGTGGCTCACTTTTCTGCACGCTCTCGCAGCGGGCAGTCCAGGCGGTGTTGCAGTTCGCGAGCGAGCGGCCTGACGTTGCTGAGTTCCTGTCCAGCTGCGTCTCCCCAGAGGAGGTCTACCTCCAGACCGCACTCGGTTGGGCGGTGGCCAACGACGAGCAGTCTCTCGACCTGGTGATCGAAAACGACTGTCGTCGTTATTTTGACTTCTCTGAGAGTGCCTTCAATCATCCCCGCACGTTCACCAGGACCGATCTGCCGGCGGTGTTCGCCAGCGGTGCTGACTTCGCCCGCAAGTTCGACGAGGCGCGTCACCCGGGCGTGCTGGCACTCGTCGACACTCGCCTCGAGCAGCCGTCCGATGCGGTACCGATTGCCGGCTAGCTGGACTGGCTCCGGCCGCTACTAGTCTGGAGTCCCCGGCGCTCTCGGCTCCGGGCTGCTGACGTGCGTGGAGGGTCGATGTCGCTGGCTGGGCTGATCTCTCTGGTCGCCGCTGACGTCTCGGTCGCGCAAGCATTGCGCGCAGACGGTGACGACACCCTCGTCCTGCCCCGAGCGGCAACGGCTCCGACGATTGCGGCGCTGGCCTCTGGTGCCGCCGCTCACCGGCGACCCGTTCTGGCTGTTACCGCCACGACCCGCGAAGCCGATGACCTCGTCGCTGCCCTCGGTTCGTTGGTCGACCCGGCGACCGTCGCTGACTTCCCGTCCTGGGAGACGCTGCCGCACGAGCGTCTGTCGCCGCGCACCGACACCGTTGGGCGTCGCATCGCCGTGCTGCGGCGTCTGGCGCATCCCGACCGTGACGACTCCGGCGCTGGTGCCCTGTCGGTCATTGTTGCTCCAGTGCGTGCCCTCCTGCAGCCCTTCGTGGTTGGTCTTGGCGACATCGAGCCGGTGCGCTTGCAAGTGGGCGCCGAAATCGATGTGGCACGGACCGTCGAGCAGTTGGTCGAAGGGGGATACCTGCGAGTCGACATCGTCGAGCGCCGGGGTGAGTTCGCCGTCCGAGGTGGAATCATCGACATCTTTCCCGCCGTCGAGGAGCACCCGCTCAGGGTCGAGCTCTGGGGCGACACCATTGAAGAGGTGCGCTGGTTCAAGGCAGCTGACCAGCGAAGCCTGGAAGTCGCCCCGCACGGTGTCTGGGCGCCGCCTACCCGCGAACTTCCGCTGACAGCTCAGGTCCGAGCACGTGCTGCGGCTCTGCTTCCGCAGCACCCTGGGCTGGCCGACGTGCTGAGTCAGCTCGCTGAGGGCATGGCTGTCAAGGGGATGGAATCTCTATCACCAGTCCTGACGGATGGGATGCAGCTACTCGTCGACGTCGTTCCGCCCGACACTGTCGTCGCGGTGATCGACCCACAGCGAGTCAGTGCGCGGAGTGTGGAGCTTCACCGGACCAGTGCTGAGTTTCTCGCGGCGTCATGGGCCAACGCCGCCGCGGGCAACGTCACCCCGATTGATCTGGGGGCAGCCTCGTACCGTGAGTTGGATGATGTCGAGTCGGCTGCGCGTCGCCGGCAGTTGCGCTGGTTCGGCGTCGGGTCGTTTGGGTCTTTGGATGAGGACGCCGTCCGCTCGACGCTGCGCCCGTCGGAGGAGTACCACGGGGACACCGCGCGTGCCTTGTCAGCCATTGCCGCCGCAGCCAAAGACGCCTGGCGCGTCATCGTGGTGACGGCAGGACACGGGCCAGCTGAACGCTTCGCCGAGTGGCTTCGTGAGGAGGATGTTGCCGCCGACGTCGTCGCCGAGGTCGACCTTGATCGACCGCCGTCAGTGGTGCAGCTGACCACAGGAGTGATGGAGCATGGGCTGGTCAGCGACGAGCTGAGGCTCTTGGTGCTGACCGAGACCGATCTCGTCGGGCAACGATCATCGACCAAGGACATGCGACGCATGCCCTCGCGGCGTCGGGCAACGGTCGATCCGCTGCAACTTGCTGCGGGTGACTTCATCGTCCACGAGCAGCACGGCGTCGGTCGGTATGTGGAGATGACCAGTCGTGAGGTACAGGGGGCCACCCGCGAGTACGTCGTCATCGAGTACGCGCCGGCGCGTAAGGGCCAACCGGCTGACCGGCTCTTCGTTCCCACAGACCAGCTCGATCTGGTCACCCGCTACGTGGGTGGAGAGGCACCTTCGCTGCACCGCCTCGGCGGCGCCGACTGGGCCAAGACCAAGGGGAGGGCTCGCAAGGCGGTCAAGCAGATCGCAGCGGAGCTCGTCCGGCTTTACTCGGCGCGGCAATCGGCACCTGGGCATGCCTTTGGGCCTGATACCCCGTGGCAGCGTGAGCTAGAGGACGCATTCCCCTACGTGGAGACAGCTGACCAGATGGCCTGCATCGACGAGGTCAAGCACGACATGGAGCAGCCGGTTCCGATGGACCGGCTGGTCTGCGGAGATGTCGGGTACGGCAAGACTGAGATCGCCGTTCGTGCTGCCTTCAAGGCCGTTCAGGAAGGCAAGCAGGTCGCCGTCCTGGTGCCGACCACGTTGTTGGTGCAGCAGCACACGAACACATTCATCGAGCGCTTTGGTGCGTTTCCGGTCATCGTGCGGGCCCTCTCTCGCTTCCAGTCCGATCGCGAGGCAGCGGTCGTACTCGAAGGACTGGCTGACGGGAGCGTCGACGTGGTGATCGGAACCCATCGACTGCTCCAGGCGACGGCCAGGTTCAAAAACCTCGGTCTCGTCATCGTCGACGAGGAACAGCGCTTTGGCGTCGAACACAAGGAACACCTGAAGGCGCTGCGAACTCACGTCGATGTCCTCACTCTCTCTGCTACCCCGATCCCGCGCACACTGGAGATGGCGCTGGGAGGAATCCGCGAGATGTCGACGATCCTCACCCCTCCCGAGGAGAGGCAACCGGTGCTCACTTTCGTCGGTGTCTACGACGAGAAGCAGATCGTCGCCGCTGTTCGCCGCGAGCTGCTTCGTGAGGGCCAGGTCTTTTACATCCACAACCGGGTGGAGTCGATCGACCGAGCTGCCGCGCGGATCCGCGACCTCGTCCCCGAGGCCAGGGTCGAGGTCGCCCACGGACAGATGGGCGAAGACGCACTCGAACACATCATCGTCGACTTCTGGGAGAAGCGCTTCGACGTTTTGGTGTGTACGACCATCGTTGAGTCGGGGCTCGACATCAGCAACGCGAACACGCTCATCGTCGAGCGCGGCGACATGTTAGGGCTGGCGCAACTGCATCAGCTGCGTGGACGGGTCGGGCGGGGACGCGACCGTGGCTATTCGTACTTCCTCTACCCGCAGGAGAAACCACTCACCGAAGCAGCGCACGATCGGCTGGCCACGATTGCCCAGCACACCGACCTCGGGTCCGGTATGGCGGTAGCGATGAAAGACCTGGAGATTCGTGGCGCCGGCAACGTGCTCGGCGGTGAACAGAGCGGTCACATCGAGGGCGTCGGGTTCGACTTGTACCTGCGGCTGGTCGGCGAGGCGGTAGCGGGGCTCAAGGGGGAGGCTGACGGTGAGACGTCCGAACTGGCGGAGACGAGGGTGGAGCTCCCGGTGGATGCGCACATCCCGCACTCCTGGGTGCCGTCCGAGCGGGTGCGCTTGCAGGCTTACCAGCGGATCGCAGATGCCCATGATGAGGCGTCGCTCGCCGAGGGGCGGGCCGAGCTGATCGACCGTTTCGGCACCCTGCCCGAGCCGGGCGAGCGGCTCTTTGAGGTCGCCACGCTCCGGGCGCTGGTCCGCGCCGCTGGGCTCGCTGAGGTCGTAGCGCAGGGTGCGAAGATCCGCTTCTTCCCCGTTGAGCTTCCGGAGTCAGCGACGATGCGCCTCACCCGCCTCTACCCGGGCACGATCATCAAGCCCGCGGTCCGTACCATCCTGGTGCCGAGACCTTCCACCGCGCGGGTGGGTGGCGAGCCCTTGCGGGACGCTGCGCTCCTTCGGTGGGCCACCGACCTGATCGGGGTCGTCCTGGTCGGTGAGCAGGCAGCGTGAACCGGTGATGTCCGACAAAGAGAACGGTGAGGCCGATGCGTGGTGGTAGGCGGCTCGGTGGCAAGCGACTCACGGTCGTGCTGGCCGTCTCGGCCCGCAGCGTGGTCGCACTCGCAGGATGCGCGACCCAGAAGGCTGGCTCGGCGGCGGTTGCTGGTGACGAGCGGCTCACCGAGAGCCAGCTCACCGACCTCTTCGCCGAGCTCGATGGTCTCTATGAGGAGAACCCGGAGTCGCAACGGCTCCCAGACGATCAGCTCACTCTCAGTGTCCTGTCGTGGTGGATCAACGAGCAGTTGATTGGCGCGATTGCTGAGGAGGAAGGGCTGACGGCGACCCAGTCGCAGATCGACGAGGTCCTCGGCGCTGAACAGGAGCAGCGTGACGCGATATCTTTGGGCAACGGGATCCCGCCGTCACGCCTTGATGCAGCCGCGGAGGTCTTCGTGCTCAGCTCGGCGTTGACGGAGTCGTTGGCCCAGCCTGGTGCGACCCCGGAGGACACCGATGCTGCGTTGGTCGCGCGTCTGCAAGAAACGGCCGATGCACTGGGGATCTCAGTTAGCCCGCGCTTTGGTACCTGGAACGCGGACACGGTTTCGGTCGAGCCACGTAACCCAGAGCGGCTGTCGAGCCCGGCCGGGGGAATTGCAGACCCGCTGCCGCTCGACATCCCCGGTCAGGGGTAGGTGTGTCGGGCCGGCTCGCGCTGCTCGTCACGACCCATCGTGTCGCTCCAGGGTTGCTGACGCGTTCGGCATGGCAGGTGATTGAGGGTTCGGTGTCCCGGTTCTCGAGGCCTGAGCATCCCCTGTTGCCGACGCTTGCCGATGGTGGGCTGAGTGTCACGATCGAGAACCCGCAGAACCCTGTCGCGCTCGCCCGCATGCTGTTGGACGCTGCGGAGCGCGACTCGGTGGTGTGGCTGGTCGGCGACGACGGCGACCCTGCGCTGACCGAGGCGCTCGCTCCGGCCATCGCCGCGCGTGCTGAGGGCGGTGCTGCAATCGAGCTAGAGGTGGTGCACGGTTCCTACGACCTTCCCGGCGCCCGGCTGCTCGACGTCGTTGCCGTCATGGATCAGCTGCGTTCGCCAGGTGGATGCCCTTGGGACGCTGAGCAAACCCACGCATCGCTGGCGACCTACCTGGTTGAGGAGACCTTCGAGGCGTTGGCTGCTATCGACAGCGACGACCCGGATGCGCTGCGCGAAGAGCTAGGCGATGTCTTGTTGCAGGTCGCGTTTCACTCCCGGATCGCTGAGGAGTCTGCAGAGCGAGCCTGGTCAATCGATGACGTGGCCTCTGGCTTGGTCGACAAGCTGGTGCGACGCCACCCGCACGTCTTCGCCGATGGTGAAGCCGCTACGGCGTCCGAGGTCGAGCAGACGTGGGAGCAGCTCAAAGATCGGGAACGGCCGCGCCGCTCCGTCGTTGACGGCGTCCCGCTCGCGTTGCCGGCCCTTGCGCTCAGCGAGAAGCTTCTGGGCCGAAGCATCACGGCCGGACTTGAGCTCGAAGTCGACGAGCCCGAGCTGCCCGATGACCTCGACGAGGGGCTGCTGGGCGCCTTGCTGTTCGGAGTGGTCAGCGCTGCTCGGCGTCGAGGACTCGACTCCGAATCCGCGCTCCGTCGCTTCGCGCACGACTTTGCCGAGCAGGCGCGCCGCGCCGGGCTCACCGCTACCGACGGGTAGTCTGGGCCAGACGTCCACCCAGCTCAGAGGAGTTTTTTCGTGGCGACCATCGACGCCGTGATTGCGCGCGAGATCCTTGACTCTCGCGGCAACCCGACGGTTGAGGTGGAAGTCGCACTCGACGACGGAACCATGGCTCGGGCTGCGGGCCCTTCGGGGGCGTCCACCGGCGTGCATGAGGCGGTCGAACTCCGCGACGGTGACCCGTTGCGCTATCTCGGTAAGGGAGTCGAAAGGGCGGTCGTCGCCGTCGACGACGAGATCGCGCCTGAGCTGGTGGGGTATGAGGCCAGTGAGCAGCGCTTGATCGATCAGGTGATGCTCGACCTCGA
>JAJAYM010000009.1 GCA_027117675.1 Actinomycetes bacterium
ATTCAACGCCAACAAATTCGTCTGCTCAGACAACTCATCAATCAACGACAAAATCTGACCCACCTGCGTGATCTTGTCCCCCAACCCAGCCGACGACACCCCAATCTGACCCACCACCTCCCGAATCTGATCCATCGCCAGCACCGACTCAGCCACCGCACCCCGACCCTCATCCGTCAACACCAACGTCTCCGACGCCACCCGAGCCACCGAACCAGCCGTCTCAGCAATCTGAGCAGCCGTCGCCGCCAACTCCTCAATCGTCGCCGTCGTCTCCGTCACAACTGCCGACTGCTCGCCGGCCGAGCCTGCCTGTTCCTGCGCGGTAGCGCGCATCTGTCCGGCAGCCTGCGCCAACTGCACGCCGTGTCCCTGGGCCTGAGCAACCAAGGCACGCAGACGTTCCAGGGTGTTCTCGAACGAATGAGCAAGGACGGCAAGTCGCTCATCTTCGAAGTCAACCGGAAGGCTGACCGCGAGATTTCCGGCGGCCGCCTGATCGAGCGCGCTGGAAAGATCTGAGAGGCGCGCATTCAGTTGGTCGCGTTCGGCAGCGGTCTCCAACGCCGCCCGTCGGTTGCGACGGATGAGACGCGCGTACGAGACGAGGGCGTAGACGAGGAGCGGGACGCCCAAGGCGACCAGGGCCATGAGTAGTGGAGAGAAGGCGGCGGCGAGCCCGGTCACCACCACTGGAGCAGAAGCTGTGATGAACCAGTCGTTGTCGTTGACTACTTGCAGCACCTCTTCCGGTTCCATGCGCACATAGGCAACGCGTTCGTCACCGATGGTGGTCAGCCCAGACGGTCCGAACTCACGGATCTCACCGGTGAACGTTCCATCCCCAAGCTGGCCGAAGTCGGTTTCTGACGTCTGCAGGGACCGGCTGTCGATGACCACGAGACCTGTTCGCTCCGTCACAGCACGCATCGTCGCGCCCCCCTCGCGCTCGAGCAGTTGAACGCGCAGGGCGTCCAACCGGAGCTCAAAGTAGACAACGCCGCGTCGCTGGCCGTTCATATTGATCGTCGTCCCGTTGGCCACGACCCACTCACTAGTCTCCGACGAGAAGTATGGGGTCGACTGGTAGAGCCAGCCCGGGGGCAGCGAGACGACGTCTGCGTAGAACGGCAGGTTCTTGTCAGCGTCGGATTCGAGTGTGATCGGCGGCGAAGGAAAGCCGTTCACGACCTCTGCGATTTCCTGGCCGCTTTGAGCGTCGACGAGCCCAGACCGCGCGATCGACCCCGGGAAGAGGGTCTGCTCGTAGGCAAGCACGTCAACGACGCGCTGCCGCTCCTTGATGTCCGCTGCGACTTTGGCGCTGGTACTCCCAGGAGCCAGAAAGAAGTCCGGGAAGACCGCGTTCTGTGACGTTAGGAGACCGATCGCGCCCGCCCGTTCGAACTCAGAGGTAAGCAGTACCTCAGTGTTTGCTGCAGCCGTCCTCAACTGCGTGTTCTGGTCGTTGGCCTCGGCGCTAGCGGTCTGGGTTGCCTCCCAGGTGAGTCCAGTCGCGGCGGACAGCATCAGGACGCCGAGCACCAGCGCGGATACGCGCATGCTCCGCATCGTTATCCTCCGTTAAGCCCCTGGATGTGTCTGGTGGGGAATCGGCAGGTGGGCCTGATTGGTTGAGCCAAATAGGTCAACGACAGGAGAACACGGTGCTCTTCGCTCGCAAGGCAGCAACCCTGCCCACCACCCACGAAGCCCTCCCCGGCCGCCCGACCCCGGCGTTCCCGGTCCCAGGCCGGCACGCGGTGCTTGGGACCCCGATCGCTGGAGCCGTTCCCGATGGCATGGCTGAGGCCTTCTTCGGCATGGGCTGCTTCTGGGGCGCCGAGCGGCGTTTCTGGCAAATGCCGGGCGTCTACAGCACCGCCGTCGGCTACCAGGGGGGTCTGACGCCGAATCCCACCTACGAAGAGACCTGCACCGGGTTGACCGGTCACACCGAGGCTGTCCGGGTGGTCTACGACCCGGCCGTGGTGTCCTACGCCGACCTGTTGAAGGTGTTCTGGGAAACCCACGACCCCACCCAGGGCTTCCGCCAGGGCAATGATCTCGGATCGCAGTATCGCTCGACGCTGTATTGGACCAGCGACGACCAGCAGGTTGCCGCTGAGGCGTCCCGCGATACCTATCAAGGCGCGCTGGCTAAGGTCAGCCTCGGGGCGATCACCACCGAGCTGTTGCCGGCGCCCACCTTCTTCTATGCCGAAGAGCAACACCAGCAGTACCTGGCGAAGGTGCCACACGGATACGACTGCCACGCCAACACCGGGGTTGCCTACCCGGCCGAGTGATCCCTGCAGGCCCGCCGAGTGCGTTGACAGCCCCTCAGGTCGCCAGGTAGCCCAACAGGTCTTGGCGAGTCAGGACGCCGACCGGCTTCCCATCCTCGAGCACGACCACCGCGTCTGCCTTCTCCAGCGCCGCGACGGCTGCGGACGCCGGCTCACCGGCTCCGACACCGGGCAGCGTTGGCGACATGTGGTCCTCGACCCGGTCGGACAACTTCGCGCGTCCGGTGAAGAGGGCGTCCAGCAGGTCGCGCTCCAGAACCGATCCCGCTACCTCCGCCGCCATCACCGGAGGCTCGGCCCTGACGACCGGCATCTGCGAGACGCCGTACTCGCGCAGGATCTCGATCGCCTCGGCCAGCGTCTCGTTGGGATGCGTGTGCACGAACGTCGGCAACTCAGCGCCCTTGATGCGCAGAACGTCACCCACCGACCGGGTGTCGCCCTGCTGCGGCAAGAACCCGTACTGCGCCAGCCACTTGTCGTTGAAGACCTTCGAGAGGTATCCGCGTCCGGAGTCGGGCAGCAGCACCACCACCATGTCGTCAGCGCTCAGGCGCTGAGCCACCTGCACGGCCGCGACCACGGCCATCCCACACGATCCGCCGACGAGCAGGCCCTCCTCGCGAGCCAGCCGCCGTGTCATGGCGAACGAGTTGGCGTCGCTCACCGCGATCACCTCGTCCACCAGCGCTGGGTCATACGTCGTCGGCCAGAAGTCTTCGCCGACGCCTTCGACCAGGTACGGACGCCCGGTGCCGCCTGAGTAGACCGAGCCCTCGGGATCGGCGCCGATGATCTGCACCTTGCCGTCCGAAACCTCTTTGAGGTAGCGCCCCATGCCCGTGATGGTTCCGCCGGTGCCCACACCCGTGACGAAGTGCGTGACGCGTCCATCAGTCTGGCGCCACAGCTCGGGGCCGGTCTGCTCGTAGTGCGACATCGGGTTGTTCTGGTTCGAATACTGGTCGGGCTTCCACGCACCGGGAGTCTCACGCGCCAGGCGGTCACTCACGTTGTAGTACGAGTCAGGGTGGTCAGGTGGAACGGCTGTCGGGCACACCACGACCTCGGCGCCGTAGGCCTTGAGGACGTTGATCTTGTCCTGGCTCACCTTGTCTGGAACCACGAACACACATGAGTAGCCCCGCTGCTGGGCGACAAGGGCCAGGCCCACTCCGGTGTTGCCCGACGTCGGCTCGACGATCGTGCCAGCGGGCTTCAGCAACCCCTCGCGCTCGGCCGCGTCGACCATGCGGAGCGCGATGCGGTCCTTCACCGAGCCACCAGGGTTGAAGTACTCGACCTTTGCGTAGACGGGTGCCGCAGCGCCTTCGGTGACCTTGTGCAGCCGCACGAGAGGAGTGTTACCGATCAGGTCAACGACCGATTCGTAGGTTTCCACGGGTGCAGCCTACGACTGATGACTACTGGTACCAGTCCTGGCGCGATACCGACGACGAATCGCCCATTCGCTCCTGCTCATCACGGCGCGCCGCCAGGAGCAACCGACCGACGACCGCCCCGACCGAACTGACGACTGCACCGAATGCCGTCAGGTAGAACAGGCCCAGGAAGACCTCGGACGAGTCCTTCGTCGAAGCGGTAAGTACGCCCAGGTACGAGAAGATCGCCAGACTGGCCGACACATACGCCGTGACCTCGAGCCGACCTGCCAGCTTCACCAGCTGCCCCGCGGCTTCTGGCTGATTCGACATGCAGAGGAGGCTATCAAGGCTTCCCGCCAGCCGGCGTAAACTTTGGCGCTGGCCGGTCGGCTAGCCTAGAAGACCCAGAAGGTGTCGCCGCTACGCACGCGAAAGGAGGCATATCCATGAGCCGAGCCAGTCGAGCACGTGGGATCGCCTCAGCCGCAGCGGTCGGTGGCGCTGGTCTGGTCGGGGCCGGCGGCGCGTTCTACGGCGTCCTGCTCGGCCAGTCGGCCCTAGCCAGGCACCGCATCGGCGAGCCGCTTTCGACACCGCCGGACGCCGATGGCAGTTACGGCACCGGCGGCGAACGGCTCTCACTGGTCGTCCTCGGCGACTCCGGCGCGGCCGGGTTCGGGGTCGACCACCCAGAGGAGACCACGGCGGCCGTCACCGCAGCCGGACTCGCCGCCGCGCTCGAGCGCGAAGTGCACCTGCGGTGCCTGGCTGTGGTTGGTGCCCAGAGCGGCGACCTGCGGGCACAGATCGACCAGTTGGATGCCCCTTGGCCCGATGCGGCCATGATCGCCATTGGCGCCAACGACGTCACGCACCGTGTTCCACCCGGGCGGTCGGTTGCTCTGCTCACCTCGGCGATCGACCGGCTGCGTGCGCACGGCGTCGAGGTGGTCGTCGCGACCTGTCCTGACCTCGGCACCATCCGCCCCATTCCGCACCCGTTGCGGTGGATTGCCCGTCGCTGGAGCAGGTCGCTGGCCGCCGCTCAGACGGTCGCTGCCGTGTCGGCAGGAGCGCGCAGCGTCGCACTGGCCGACCTGCTGGGCCCTGAGTTCGCCGCCCACCCGGACACCATGTTCGGCCCCGACCAGTTCCACCCGTCGGCCACGGGGTATCGCGCCTTCGCTGAGGCGATCGTCCCAAGCTTGGCCGACGCACTCACCCCGTCGACCGCGCCCGAGCCCGGTTCCACCCCGCTTGAGCTCGCCCAGGCTGCCGCTCAGGCTGCCGAGGTCGGCGGGGCCGAGGTGAGCGCCGACCGGGGTTCACGCGTCCGCGCCCTGCTCAGGCTGCAACGACCGCAGAGCAAGGCGACCAGCGCCTACTAGGCGATGCCGGCGTAGCCATCAGGTGACGACCCGGAGGCGCTCGATCCTGAGCCGCCACCCCTCGAGTTCGCCTACCCGATCGTCGGCGGCCCCGGCCCAGTCGAGGAAGTCGCCACCCACCACACTGAGCTGATCAGCGCTGGCCAGCGGGTGCAGCCGCGGCACCGGGTGCCCGACCCCCTGTTTGGACGCAGCCCATGCCGCTGCCTCGTGGACGGCGTCGGCGACCGAAGAGCCGTCGAGCCGGTCATCGGCCCGTACCAAGCGGGCCTCCGGAGTCGTGCGAAGCCGCGAGCAGACCCGCTCCAAGGCTGCCCGCACATCTTGATCATCGACCACGCCCGCACGCTATCTGGGGACCGTTCGGGTCTTGCGGCGCGGGGCGCCCTGAGGCACGGTAGAACCACGTTCTCCTCCAGCACTAGGAGTTGCCATGTCATCTCTGCACCACTCCGAAGAGACCCACGCGAATCTGGTCGCCCGGTTGCCTCAGGCAACGGGAAAGCCGATCGACGAGTGGTTCCAGGCGGTGCAGGACGGCCCAGCGCTCACCCGATTTGAAGAACGTGTGCATTGGCTTCAGGACGAGCATGAGATTCCGCATAGTTACGCCACCGCCGTCGTTCACGAATACGACAAGGTGCGGGCTGCGCGACGCGTCCAGTGACGGTGACCAACAGCTGAGGGGACGACCTCGGCCACAGACGAAGGGGGCCCCCCCCCGGGGGAACGGTTGGGGGGCCCCGTTGGGGGGGCCCGGGGGGGGGGGCGGGGGGGTTGGGTGGGCCGCCCCCCGCGGGGGAGCACGGTTGGGCCCCC
>JAJAYM010000010.1 GCA_027117675.1 Actinomycetes bacterium
AGGTCATCTTCGAGGAGTTCAAGGGCACCGGGAACATGGAGCTCAAGCTCGACCGCCGGCTTGCAGACAAGCGGGTATTCCCCGCCGTGGATGTCGACGCGTCCGGCACCCGTAAGGAAGAACTGCTGCTAGCCGCCGACGAGCTCAAGGTGGTGTGGAGCCTCCGCCGTGTGCTACACGCCCTGGAGTCGCAGCAGTCACTGGAACTCTTGCTCTCAAAACTGAAGGAAACGAGCAGCAACGCCGAGTTCCTCCTGCAGGTCCAGAAGACCACGCCTGGTTCGATGCTCAGTGGGAACGCCGACTAGCGCAGTTCAGGGTGCGTTTGGGCAGGCGCCTTCCGGAGTGGCACAATCTGATGCGGTTGCGGTTCACGACCTCGCTAACTGGCCAGGCCGACCCGGAGCCCCGAACGAGGAGAAGCGATGAAGCCCGATATTCACCCCACCTACATGCCGACGCAGGTCACCTGTACCTGCGGATCGACATTCGTCACCCGTAGCACCGCCGAGAATGGCTCGATCCATGCCGAGACCTGCTCGCAGTGCCACCCCTTCTACACCGGCAAGCAACGCATCCTCGACACCGGAGGCCGAGTCGCCCGCTTCGAGAAGCGGTACGGCAAAAAGTAGCTTCGCGATCGACGCCGTGGGCCATCGGGCCTGCGGCGTCGTCGTCGTTTCTGCCCCATCCTCAGGTCAACTTCAGGAGTCACCATGTTCCACCAGGTCGACGTGCTCGTGGCCGAGTACGCCGACCTGGAGCGCCAGTTGGCTGATCCAAGCGTCCATGCCGATGCTGGACGTGCCAAGACCCTCGGGCGCCGCTATGCCGAGTTGGGCCCGATCGTCGCTGCCCACCAGCGGTGGAAGACCCTCGGGGGTGACGCCGAAGCCGCCCGAGAGCTCGCAGGCGAAGATGCTGCCTTCGCTGAGGAGGCCGTTCGACTCGACGTCGAACGCGAGACCATCGCCAACCGGCTCACCGAACTGCTGGTGCCCCGCGATCCCGACGACGACCGCGACGTCATCCTCGAGGTCAAGGCCGGGGAGGGCGGCGACGAGTCCGCCCTGTTTGCTGGAGACTTGCTGCGGATGTACTTGCGCTTCGCCGAGCGTCAAGGGTGGAAAGCTGAGGTTCTCGACGCACAGGAGTCTGACCTTGGCGGCTACAAGGACGTCTCCGTCGCGATCAAGACCAAGGGCGCCCCGGCTCCCGGTGACGGTGTCTGGGCCAGCCTAAAGTACGAGGGTGGTGTTCACCGCGTTCAGCGAGTGCCCGTCACCGAAAGCCAGGGGCGCGTTCACACCAGTGCTGCCGGAGTTCTGGTACTTCCGGAAGCTGAGGAAGTTGAGGTGCACGTTGACCCCAACGACCTCAGGATCGATGTGTACCGCAGCAGCGGGCCGGGCGGGCAGAGCGTCAACACCACCGACTCTGCGGTCAGGATCACTCACCTGCCCACGGGAATTGTCGTCAGTTGCCAGAATGAAAAGTCGCAGCTGCAGAACCGAGAGCAGGCACTTCGAATCCTGCGTGCTCGAATCCTGGCAAGCAAGCAGGAGGAGGCTGATCGAGAGGCTTCGGCAGCACGCCGATCCCAGGTGCGCACTGTCGATCGGTCCGAGCGAATCCGCACGTACAACTTCGCCGAGAATCGGATCTCAGATCACCGGGTCGGCTTCAAGGCATACAACCTCGATCAGGTGCTTGACGGCGATCTCAAGGCCGTCGTCGAGGCATGTAAGATGGCAGACCGCGAAGCCGAGCTCGCCGGTGGCGCTGCGTGACCAGCATCGCGACGACGTCCAGAACTACCGGAAAGGGTCGGTCTCTTCGGGATGCCTTGGGCGAAGCCGAGCGGCAACTCGAGGTGTGCGGCGTCCCGTCTCCCCGGGTCGACGCCGAGCTGCTCGCCGCACACCTTCTCGGGGTGGATCGCGGAGGACTCTGGGGCCACCTCGACGCGGCGGTTCCGCCAGGTTTCGATGACTTCATTGCGCTTCGAGGTGAGCGCATCCCCCTGCAGCACCTGACCGGTCTGGCGCACTTCCGCACAACCACTCTGGCGGTCGGCCCAGGCGTCTTCTTGCCTCGTCCGGAAACCGAGGTGGTAGTCGGACACGGTCTGAAGCTGCTCGCCTCGCTGGGGGCCGCTCGCCCATCGGTGGTTGATCTGTGCGCTGGGTCAGGCGCGATGGCAGCATCGGTGGCGGTCGAGGCGCCGGACGCCCAAGTGAACGCGGTCGAACGAGACCCGGGGGCTGGCCCGTGGCTGCAGCGCAATGCGAGAGCGTACGGATTCGCCGCACATCTTGCCGATGTCGATGGTTGCCTTCCCGAACTGAACGGACGTGTTGACCTCGTGGTGGCCAACCCTCCGTACATTCCGGAGAACTGCATTCCGCGCGACCCGGAGGTCGCTCGGTTCGACCCGGCCATGGCTCTCTACTCCGGGCAAGACGGCCTCGCACACATGCGACTGGTCGAGCAGACGGCGGCACGGCTCGTGCGACCGGGTGGGTGGGTCGTTGCCGAACACGGCGACCTGCAAGGTGAGACCGTGCCGATGATCTTCGCCGGGTCCGGTTCATGGATCGACGTCACTGACGGCATCGACCTCGCTGGCCGCGATCGCTTCGTATCCGCTCGACGAGCTGAGTACTGATGCCTCGCTACAACTGTGACCTTCTTGACGAGCGCAGTCGCGGCATCGACCGAGCGATCGCCGCGGCTGGCCGACATCAGCTCATCGTATTTCCGACTGAGACGTCATACGCCGTGGCCTGCGACGCCTTTTCGGCAGTGGCGGTGGAGCGACTCAACGCCGCCAAGGGCCGGGCTGGCGTCGATGCGCTGCCAGTCATGGTGGGTTCGGTGAAGGCCGCCCGCGCGATCGTGGGCGTCCTCAATCCGCAAGGGGAGTCGCTCATGGAAGGATTCTGGCCGGGGCCGTTGACCGCCATCTGCACCCAACAGGCGACGCCGCACTGGGATATTGGAGGGGACGGTCGTCATGTCGCGGTCCGGATGCCCCTGCACCCTGTGGCACTCGCCGTGCTTCAGGGGGTCGGTCCCATGGCAGTGGTGTCTGCCAATCGGGTGGGCGAGCCGGCGCCGCGCACGTGCGATGATGCAAAGGCCCAGCTCGACAGCACGGTCTCGATCTACCTGGACGCCGGGACGCTGCCGGAAGGCCCGCCGTCAACAGTGGTCGACCTCACCGAACGCGAGCCGCGTCTGCTGCGGTCAGGCGGCTTCTCTGAAGAGCTGTTGCGGCAGGCGGCCCCCGACCTGTTGGGCGAAGACGTGTGAGCGCAGCATCGACTCACGTCCTGATGGTTTGCACCGGAAACATTTGTCGGTCCCCGATGATGGAACGGATCATGCGGGACGCCGTCGCCCGTGGCGGCGGCCACATGGTGATCCACACATCCAGCGCAGGCACGTGGGCCAGGAATGGCGAGCCCATGCAGCCGTTTGCCGCAGCCACCTTGACCGAACAACACGTGGATGCGTCGGGATTTCGCGCAATCCGGTTGACTGAAGACCTGGTCAGACCGTGCGACTTGGTCATCACCGCAACCCGCGAACATCGATCGCACGTCGTCGGGCTAGTGCCGGGCGTGGTTCGGCGCACCTTTACGTTGCTGGAACTCGCCCGCGTCGCAACGAGTTCCTCAGTCCCCGCACGATTAGAGGCACCCGGCACCGCAGAACATCTGCGCGCGTCGGTGGCGTGGGCAGCCCAGCTGCGGGGATCGGTATCTCGGCGTGAAGAGAGCGTCGACGACCTGGATGACCCATTGGGGACCCCCTTGGAGGTCTACCGTGAGCGCGCAGAAGCGATCACCCGCGCAGTGGAGCAGATCGTTCCCTTTCTGATGGGGGAACGGGGCGCGACAGCGGCTGGCTAGAGTGATCGGTGTTGTCATTCGCACACCGGCCGTTCGCAGGAGATCCGCATGAGTCACTCACCGTACTGGGGCCCCGACTTCGTCGCCCTGCAAGAATCTGACCCAGAGATCGCCGGAGTGATTCTCGACGAGCTAGATCGACTCCGTGGGGGGCTTCAGCTGATCGCCAGCGAGAACTTCACCTCGCCGGCCGTTCTCGCTGCGACAGGATCGACGCTGTCGAACAAATACGCCGAGGGATACCCCGGGCGTCGATACTACGGCGGTTGCGCAGAGGTCGACGTCGCCGAGGAGATCGGAATCGCCAGGGCCAAAGAGCTGTTCGGAGCCGAACACGCCAACCTTCAACCGCACTCGGGTGCGTCGGCCAACCTCGCCGTCTACGCCGCTCTGCTCAAGCCGGGCGACACGGTCCTCGCCATGGACCTCAAGCACGGCGGACACCTCACGCACGGTTCGCCTGTCAACTTCTCTGGGCAGTGGTTCAACAACGTCTCGTACGGCGTCCTCGAGGGCAGCGAGACGATCGACTACGACCACGTGCGCGCCCAGGCCCGTGAACATCGGCCCAAGATGATCATTGCCGGTGCGACGGCGTACCCGCGGCTGATTGACTTCGCCGTCTTCCGCGAGATCGCCGATGAGGTCGGCTCCTACCTCATGGTGGATGCAGCGCATTTCATCGGACTGGTCGCCGGAAAGGCGATCCCATCGCCGGTGCCATACGCTGATGTCGTCTCGTTCACTACGCACAAGGTGTTGCGCGGACCGCGCGGCGGCATGATCGTGTGCCGCGAAGAGTTGGCGTCCAAGATCGACAAGGCTGTCTTTCCGTTCTTGCAAGGGGG
>JAJAYM010000011.1 GCA_027117675.1 Actinomycetes bacterium
GGTCAGTGCGACGACGACGACTCCCACAAGTGCCTCCCATCCGCGCTCCAGGCCGGCGAGGAAGCCGGTTTCGTCTTCAGCCACCGGCTCGACCGCCTCTAGGGAGAGGACGGTGACCGAGAGCGTCGCCAGCGACGTCTGGTCGGCCAACGATCGTTGCTGTGCCAGCAGCGACTCAAGATCGGCTTCGCGCCTGGAGAGTTCGCCCTCGATCCGCACGACCTCCCCGATCGTCGTCGCCTGAGACAGGAGAGCGCGGATGCGCTCGACGCTTGCCCTGGCGCTATCGACGCGACTGTCAACGTCAACGACCGTCTCCGTCACGTCCTGTTCGTCGGCGGTGACACGCACAACGTCACCCTCGGCTTCAGCGCGGTCGATGACGGTGTCGAGCTTGTCTGTCGGCACCCGGAGCAGGAGCACCGCGCGAGTGCCCTTGGGGTCGTCGGGGTTGCTACTGATGTCTCGACCCGCGATGAAGCCGCCGACCGCAGACGTGATGAGCTCGAGTGCATCAACTGTCTGGGCGACGTTCTGTGAACGGAGCGTCATCTCGGCGGTGGCGATGACCGCTCGTTCGGCTGGAACTTCGGAGAGCAGGCCGGCACCGCTGGCTTTGCCTTCCCCTGTGTCTCCGGCGAGTCCATCGGTCAACGCTCCGGATCCGCTGACGACGCTGCTGTCCTGCGCCGACTCGGGAACCGCATTGCCGGAGCGTCCGGCCGCCTCATCAGCTTGCGACAACGTCGCAGACTGATCGCTTGCCCCGGAGCAGCCGGCCAGCATCACTGCAGCTCCGGTCAGCGTGACGATGGACAGTGCAGCAGTGCGTGAACCCCTCATGGCCCCTCCCGGGCTAGATGGCTGACTTCCCATTGCGCCGGATGTGCAGCGCGGTGGTCTATCGGGCCGTTCGACGCCTCCTGACGCAGTTGAGTTCCCCTCAACACGCCCTGTCACCCGTTCGTGACCTCCACTCTGAGAGGCTGGCGGCGTGACAGCGCTGACGACAGTCGTGGTCGGTGGGGGCATTTCCGGGCTGGAAGCAGCCAGGCGCTGCGCGCACCGTGGTGACTCCGTCACTCTGGTCGAGGCCAGCGATGTGGTCGGCGGCAAGCTGGTGAGCCAGGACGTGGACGGTCTGCGGCTCGACGTGGGCGCTGAGTCACTGCTTGCGCGCAGGCCCGAAGGCGTTGAGTTAATCGCAGCTGCGGAACGGACCGGTGACCTGGTGCACCCGGCCACGTCGGGAGCCGGTGTGTGGCTGGACCGCCTCTACCCGTTGCCGCGTCAGCAGTTGCTCGGTATCCCTACGGACATCGACGACCCCGACCTCCCAGCCTTGCTGGGCGCTGACGGGATGGACCGGCTCAGGCAGGAGACACCTCCTGACGTCGGAGGCGATTCGCTGGGCGACCTGACGGTGGCTGAGCTTGTTGGCGGCCGCCTCGGCCCCGACGTTGTCGATCGACTTGTCGAGCCGCTGTTGGGGGGCGTGTACGCCGGGCGCGCAGACCAAATCTCGGCCGAAATGGCGGTGCCCGGGCTGCTCGACGCGGTACGCCGGACGGGGTCGGTGGTCGGGGCTGCTGCGTCCTTGCGTTCCAGGTCGGCGGAGGGACCCGTTTTCGCTTCAGTAGTGGGCGGGTTGGGTTCGCTGCCCAGCTCGATTGTTGATGCCGGAGGATTCCACGTCCTAACGAACACGATGGCCGTCGAACTAACGCCACGAGTCGGCGCGGGCGGATGGACCGTTGCCACGGACAACGCAGAGCCGTTGCAGGCAGATCGAGTCGTCGTCGCAGTACCTGCTTTCGCGGCAGCGACGTTGCTCGGTTCGGTCGCGCCCCGGGCTGCAGCGGTGGCATCCGGACTTCAGTACGCATCCGTCGCCCTGGTCACCGTCGTATTCGATGCTGGGGATGTCACCGCGCTTCCAGCAGGAACTGGGTTCTTGGTGCCGCCGATGACCGGGCGGCTCACCAAGGCGGCAACCTTCGTTTCGCGCAAGTGGCGTTGGGTGCACGATCTAGCACCTGATCGTGAGGTGCTGCGCTTTTCGGTAGGGCGGCACGGCGACCCACGTGGCCTGGACCTCGCCGACGCCGAGTTGGTCAGTGCAGTCCTTGATGAGGTGCGCGAACTGTTGGGGATCGTCGGCGATCCGCGGGCTGCTCTGGTCACGCGCTGGGAGCGGTCACTGCCGCAGTTCAACGTCGAGCATCGCGCCAGGGTTGCGCTGGCGCGCGAGACGCTGCCGGCGGGGATCGCCCTTGCAGGAGCCGGCTGGGATGGTGTCGGAATCCCAGCCTGCATTGCCTCAGGTCGTGAGGCAGCGGACCGAGTGGGCAGTGTCATCGCTGGCGGGTGACAATGGAGGAGTGAGCGACCTACCGACACCACCTGTGCCCGCATCCGCTGCCAAGGGTCCTGCTGGCCGAACCATCACCGGCAAGCAGGCCCGCGACCTCAACGATGCGATCCGCTACACGGCGTGGTCAGTCTTTCGCAGCGCGAGGCCCCAGAGCGGCGACCGCGCCGGTGTCAGCGCCGAAGTCGAAACCCTCTTCGAGCAGTTGGACGGGAAGGGCGTCGTCGTCCGCGGCGTCTACGACCTGCAGGGGCTCCGCGCGGACGCCGACTTTATGGTGTGGTGGCATGCCGAGAACAGCGACGATCTGCAGGACGCCTACTCGGCGTTTCGCCAGACGGCGCTCGGGGCATCGTGCGAGCCGGTTTGGTCGCAGATGGCCTTGCACCGTCCGGCGGAGTTCAACAAGAGCCATGTTCCCGCGTTCCTCGCCGAAGAGGCGCCCAAGCGATACGTCTGCGTGTACCCGTTCGTTCGGTCCTATGAGTGGTACGTGTTACCTGACGAGGAGCGTCGCGCGATGCTCGCCGAACACGGTCAGATGGCGCGCGGATACGCCGATGTCCGGGCGAACACCGTGGCGTCCTTCGCCCTCGGCGACTACGAGTGGCTGTTGGCGTTCGAGGCGGACGAACTGCACCGGATCGTCGACCTCATGCGGCACCTTCGTGCTTCGAAGGCGCGTCTGCACGTGCGCGAGGAGATCCCGTTCTACACCGGTCGGCGGCGACCCGTGGCCGAGATCGTGGCGTCGCTGCCCTGATCGGCACTAACCTGCCCTAAGGGCCGCACTGGCCCCATGCGGCAGGAGGCTCCCATGGCTCACC
>JAJAYM010000012.1 GCA_027117675.1 Actinomycetes bacterium
CGTCGGGCGCTCTCGCGCTCGATCAAGGCGACCAGTGCCTGCCGTACCAGCGCGGCCTTCTCCTTGGTCCCGGTGAGGCGCTGAGCTTCCAGGACAAGATCCTCATCGAGGGCGAGCGTCGTTCGCACTTTAGCCTCCGGGCACGTCAGGGAGCATCGACTGATGATGATACACGTGCATCGGTTTTGCTCGTGGGGCTCCCGATAGAGGAAAGGCCTGCGGCGTACGCCCGCGCCGGAGGGCTGGGCAAGACCCTCGTTTCGGGTCGGATCGCGCTGGACGCGTGCCCCATCGCGGGTAGACAACCGACGTCGGGTGCCCAGGCGTAGCCGACGCCCGCGCGGATGCGCTGATCAGGGGACGGCGACTGTCCTCTCGCAGGTGGTGGCCGCGTCCGTGCCTGTGCCACCGCCGCAGACGTCGGTGCCGGCGCCGCCGGTGAGGGAGTCGTCGCCGCCTGCACCGAAGAGTCGGTCGTGGCCGCTCCTGCCCAGGATGGTGTCGTTGCCGCCTGCGCCCTGGAGCAGGTTCATGCCGTCGGTCCCGATCAGCTGGTCGGTGCCCGGGGAGCCGCTGACGTTCTCGATGCGGGTCAGCGTCTCCGCGGTGTTGCGGTTGCTCTCCCCGGTGGCCGAGCCGGTGGCCAGGTTGACCTCGACGGAGGTAGCGCTTTTGAAGTCGGCGGTGTCGGAGCCGACACCGCCGTTGAAGACGTCGGGATCGTGCCCTCCGCCGAGAACGTCCATCCCACTACGGCCACGCAGGGTGTCATAGCCGTAGCGCCCGAACAGTCCGTCCGCACCAGGGCCACCGGTGAGGGTGTTCGAGTGGGCGTCGCCGCTCATGGTGTCGTCGTAGCGTGAGCCGACGACGTCCTCGATCTCCTCCAGGGCATCACTGCTCTGGCCGGTGGCGGTGCCTGCGGCCAGGTCGACCGTGACTGCCTGCGTTGCGTCGGCGAAGCTCACCGTGTCTGAGCCGGGTCCACCGATGACGGTGTCGTCGCCACCCTGGCCCTTGATGATGTCGTCCCCGCCGGCCCCGCAGATGATGTCGTCGCCGGCGGTGCCGGTCAGCCGGTTGTCACCCTCGGTCCCGCTGATCGTGCACAGCGGTCCCGCGTCCAGGATCAGCTTCACTGCTGAGGTGTGGTCTGGGGCGTCGACGGCGATCTTGTACACCGTGCCGGGCGTGGTGTGATGACGGGGTCCTTGCAGTAGTCGGTGGCACGAGCGGAAGCGATAGGATCCAGCTCACTGAGGGTGTCGCCGACGTAGACGGCGAGGTCGTGCTCCCAGTCATAACAGCTGCCGTCGCGTCCGCCTTCGTAGGTGCTCGTCTCGAGGCGGACCGTCGCCGCCTCCGGGGTCTGCCAGCTGAACCACACGGAGTGCGCGGGCGCCTCGGGGTCGCCTGCGTGCCTGGGTTCGCCGGGCTCGGCCGTCGAGTCCACCCGGGACGACGTCACGCAGTACTCCCCGCTCGGTTGCGGCTCGATGACCATCGCGTCCACGAAGTCGTCGTTGGGCGGTGGCGCCGCTGAGGCAAGAGAGGCTTCCAGCACCGCTCCGCCGAGGGTGACGAGGAGAGCGAGCAACGAGCCCACCGCGGTACTGACAATGGTGCGACGCACAGATGCCCCCCGGAGGTGTGCGGACCACATGACGACCAGCCGCTGTCAGCGGAGCGGACCTCAGGGACCGACGGCAATCACCCCAGTACGCCCCGTCCCGGGACCAAAGCTCCAGGTCGACCCAGCGAGCGCTCCGCGACGTGACGCGATCGGCTCGGAGTCGCCAGGCTCGTCGTGGTGCGCGGCAACAGCGGGTCCGGTCAGGTGAGAGGTCGGTCCGGCTCCCGAATAGCCAACCCCTATCGGCGACGGCTGGCTGTCCTCGCCGGCGAGCTGGACGTGCGAGCGACCGGCAGCGCCCGCAAGGGGTTCGATGCTCCTATGGACTGTCAAGCCGCCTCGGCCGGTTCTTTCGGCGTGTTGAGGGGGCTGTAGGGCGTTGTAGAGCTCGCGGGCGACGTAGCGCTTCAAGCAGCGGATGATCTCGGGCTTGGACAGGCCTTCGGTGGTGCGTCGGGCGGGCATAGGCCCTGGTGCGCTGGTCGTAGCGCAGGCGTCCGAAGACGACGACATAGAGGGCGTTGTTGGCGGCGCGGTCACCGCCGCGGTTGAGTCGGTGTCGTCGGGTTCGGCCGCTGCTGGCTGGAATGGGGGCGAAGCCGCACAGATGCGCGAACGCCGCCTCGGAATGCAGCCTGTCGAGGTTGTCACCGAGGGTGGTCAGGAGTTGTCCAGCGACCTCGGCGCCGACGCCCGGTAGCGCGAGCAGGCGTGGTGCGGCCGCGGTCACCAGGGTGCCGAGCTCGACGTCGGCGTCGCCGATCTCTTCGGAGAGGAACTGATGACGCCGGGCCAAGCGGCGCAGCGCGGTCTTGGTGGCGTGCTCGGGGTCGGCGACGTCTCCTGCTGGGCGCAACCGGGCGCAGGGCGCGATCAGCGCAGTCGTAGTCGTAGTCAAGCCGCGCAGCTGCTCACGCACCTGCTCCGGTGCGGTGACCAGCAACGCCTTGAGCTGATTGGTGCTCTGGCTACGCGCCTTGACCGCGCTGCTTCGGGCCACGCCTAGCGCCCGGATCGCCTCAACCCGGCCGTCTCGAGCCTTGGGTGCACCGCTCGCGCGGCCAGACAGCGCTGTCCGGGCAGCGGAGTAGGCGTCCAACGGATCGGACTTCCCCTTCGCCCGGCGTGCCTTTCGGTCAGGCCGGTCGACCTCGAAGACCTCAACGTCGGCGGCGAGCAGGTGCCGGCTCAGCGCCGCGCCGTAGGTGCCTGTCCCCTCGACGCCGACGCGTTCGAGTGGACCATGGCCACGCAGCCAGCTCAGCAGCGCGCGGTAACCACTCGGCGTCGTCGGGAACTCGCGATCACCCAGCTCGCGGCCCACGTGATCAAGCACGGCCGCATGGTGGGTCTGGCCGTGGGTGTCGACACCGCCCGTGACAGCCGTTGCCAGGTTCGTCATTGTTGTCATTGCCGTCCTTCGCTTGCACCGGATAGGTCGGCAC
>JAJAYM010000013.1 GCA_027117675.1 Actinomycetes bacterium
CACCCGTCCTTCGCTGCGTCGCGAAAAGGCGATCCTGCGCGACGACGTCCACTATTTGGCCGGGTGCGATGAAGTGGGTCGGGGGGCGTTGGCCGGCCCCGTCTCGGTGGGAGTCGTGGTGATCGACGCGACCGTGGGCCGGGTCCCCAAGGGGCGGGCGGGCAGCAAGGTGTTGACGGCAACTCGTCGTGAGGCACTGGTGCCGGCCATCACCCGCTGGGTCTGCGCGAGCGCGGTTGGCCACGCGTCCCCGGGGGAGATCGACCAGTGGGGGCTAACCCGCGCGCTGCGGTTGGCCGGAATGCGAGCGCTGCAGGGCCTTGGCACCACGCCGGACGCACTGCTGCTCGACGGGTCCTTCGACTGGCTGACGCCCCCGCACGCGACATCGGTTGATGAGCCGGGGCTCTGGGAGCTCGATGATGGGCCATCGGCTGGCAAAACGCTGAGCGAGCCAGCGTGGCCCGACCTGACCGTCCCGCCTGTGGTCACGCAGGTCAAGGCAGACCTGTCGTGTGCATCGGTAGCGGCGGCGAGCGTGTTGGCCAAGACGACCCGGGACGCGATGATGGTTGAGCTCGCGGCGACACACCCCAACTTCGGCTGGGAGGAGAACAAGGGTTATGCCTCAGAGCACCACAGAGACCAACTGCGTGTGCACGGTCCTTGCGAGCACCACCGCCGTAGCTGGCGGCTCGGCGTTGCTGGCCCCAAAGCTCCGCTAAACGGGCCAGCGGGTGGTGTCATACTGCAGACGTGAGGCAGCGAGGCGTGGAGCGTACCGATGAGCGCTGAAGATCTCGAGCGGTACGAAGCTGAGCTCGAGCTCGCTCTCTACCGGGAGTACCGCGACGTCGTCTCGCTTTTCAAGTATGTCGTTGAGACCGACCGCCGCTTCTACCTCGCGAACGCAGTTGACGTGCAGGTCCGCCCGGTCGATGGTTCCGACGCCTACATCGAGGTGCATTTGAAGGACGCCTGGGTGTGGGATCTTTACCGCCCGACACGGTTCATCCGCGAAGTGCGCGTGCTGACGTTCAAGGACGTCAATGTCGAGGAGACCGTGCCAACGGAGTTCGATCCGGGAACACTACCCGCCAGCTGATCGGCTGTCGCCGGGCAAATGGGGGCGCTCCTCTTCCACAGCGATGCCGATGCGCAGTTGTCCCCAGACAAGCGACCGTGCTGCACATCGCGAGGCGACAGCGGCCACTCTCGCTCAGTGGAGGTGGTGCTCATGCGTGCGAAGGACGCGCGAGGCCGATTTGGGGAAGAGCTCGCTGCGGCTCACCTGATCGCCCAAGGTTTGATCGTGCTCGACCGGAATTGGCGGTGCGACGTCGGTGAGGTCGACATCGTGGCGAGGGACGGCGATGCCCTGGTCATCTGTGAGGTGAAGACACGCAGCAGCCGCCGGTTCGGTAGCCCGCTAGAAGCCGTGACCACCGCGAAGGCCGCCCGCCTTCGACGGTTGGCCGCCTGTTGGGTGCGGGCTCATGACGTCCGGCCACACCTGATTCGTATCGACCTGGTCGGGATCGTTCTCGGCGATGGCGATCCGGAGATCGAACACGTCCGCGGGGCGGTCGGGTGAGCACCGCCAGCGCGTACACCGTGACGTTGACCGGTGTCGAAGGGACATTGGTGCGGGTTGAGGTCGATGCCAGTCCAGGAGTGCCTGGCTTGACGCTGGTTGGGCTCCCTGACACCGCTATCCGCGAGGCCCGTGACCGAGTGCGGGCAGCGATCAGCAACAGTGGCGCAGACTGGAAGTCGTGCAAGGTAACGGCGAGCCTGTCGCCGGCATCGGTGCGTAAGCGGGGGAGTGGGTTCGACCTCGCACTGGCTTGCGCATGTCTGGCTGCCTTCGAGGTGATCCCGCCCTCGGCCACCGAAGAGTGGGTACTCATCGCCGAGCTTGGGCTCGACGGCTCCGTCCGGCCGGTTCGCGGCGTGCTCCCGATGGTGCTGGCCGCTGTCGCCGCGGGGCGGAAGCGCCTCTTGGTAGCTGAGTCATCAGGTGGTGAGGCTGCGCTCGTCCCCGGCGCCGAGGTTGCGGTTGCCGGCGACTTGGCCGAGGTGCTTAGCGTTCTTCGCGGCGACCGAGAGCCACGGTGGGCCGATGCGATTTCTCCTGATGCGGTGCCGCCAGATGGTCCGGACCTTGAGGATGTCAACGGACAGGCCACGCCGCGACTGGCAGTAGAAGTCGCCGCAGCTGGCGGCCACCACCTGCTGCTGCACGGTGCCCCCGGCGCTGGCAAGAGTCTTCTCGCCGAGCGGCTGCCCAGCCTGCTGCCACCGCTCACCGCGCAGCAAGTCCTCGAGGTGACCGCGGTGCACTCGGTGGCCGGTGCGTTACGGCCAGAACGGCCTATGGTCGTGCGGCCTCCGTTCCAGTCGCCGCATCACACCGCCTCGGCTGCAGCGCTCGTCGGCGGCGGTGTCGGCGTGGCGCGACCGGGCGCCGTCAGCCTCGCGCATCGTGGCGTCCTGTTCCTCGACGAGGCTCCGGAGTTCAGTCGAGTCGTGCTCGACACCCTTCGACAGCCGATGGAGCGCGGCGAGGTCGAACTAGCCCGAGGCGACGCGACGGTCACCTACCCGGCCCGCTTTCAACTGGTGCTGGCGGCAAATCCGTGTCCCTGTGGGCGAGCAGGTGGGCGGGGGCTGGACTGCGTGTGCACGCCTGACCAGAAGCGCCGGTACGCCTCCCGGATGAGCGGTCCCCTGCTCGACCGAGTCGACTTGCAGGTGCCGGTGCTGCCCGTCACCAGAGCTGAACTGGTCGAGGGCAGAGGTGGCGAGCCCAGCGGAGCGGTGCGTGAGCGGGTGCTGGCGGCGCGCGAACGCGCGCGGAGGCGTTTTGGCGACCATCCGTGGTCGACCAATGCCGAGGTGCCTGGCCCGGCTTTGCGTACGACGCACCCGGTGCACAGGGACGGGACGGCCGTCGTCCTTGATGAGGTCGGGCGCGGTCGCCTGACTGGACGCGGCGTGGACCGCGTACTCAGGGTTGCCTGGACTCTCGCTGATCTCGGAGGTCTTGACCAGCCGGGCGCTGCTGAGGTCTCAGCTGCCGTGGTGCTGCGCGGAGGGGGTCTGCCGTGGGCGGCGTAAGCGACGAGCGGGCGGCGCGGATGCGGCTCTCCCAACTTGCCGAACCTGGGGATGAGCGACTCGGAGCTGAGTTGGCGGCGAGCTCAGCCCGTGTCGTGTTGGAGCGGATCGAGGCAAACGATCGAACCTTGCGTGGGGTTGAGCACTACCGCGCCAGGCTGTCCCTTCCCCCCATCGAGCTGGACGCCGCCATCGTTGGCCACGATGGGCGGTACCTCATCCCCGGTGACGGCGAGTGGCCAACACAGCTGATGACGCTGGGGGCCTCCGCTCCGTGGGGCCTGTTCGTGGTCGGCGGGGAGCTCCGCTCAGCTGCCGCCAGGTCGGTCGCTGTCGTTGGTGCCAGGGCCGCCACCGAATACGGACTGCACGTTGCCAGCGAGTTCGCGATCGATCTCGCGTCGCGCGGCTGGGCGGTGGTTTCGGGAGGTGCCTACGGGATTGACGCCGCCGCCCACCGCGGCGCCATCGCTGGTGGTGGCGTCACGATCGCGGCCCTGGCCTTTGGTGCGGACGTCGTCTATCCGCGAGGTCACACGGAACTTTTCGCTCGGCTGCGCGACGCCGGTGGTGTTCTTGTTTCGGAGTTCCCACCGGGAGCCACGCCGACCAAGCCGCGGTTCCTGCTTCGCAACCGGATCATCGCAGCGTTGACGCGGGGAACCGTTGTCGTTGAGGCAGCTCACCGGTCCGGCGCGTTGAACACCGCCGCTGTCGCACGCCGGCTTGGCCGTCCGGTCCTCGTCGTACCGGGGCCGGTCACCTCGTCGATGTCGGTTGGCTGTCACCGGCTGGCTCGCGGCGACGAACCAGCGCGGATTGTCACCGACGCGTCCGAGATCATCGAGGAGGTCGGACTGATCGGTGAGCTGGCCGAGCGCCCTGACCCGCTACGCAGAGTCAGAGACTCGCTGGATCCAATCTCGCTGCGCGTCTTGGAGGCTATGCCAACTGAGTCAGCCGTGGGTATCCATGATCTCGCCGTTCTTGCGGGGGTTGACGCGGGCGCTACCGGAGGAGTCCTGCTGAGGCTGGTGGCCGCGGGACTCGTCGGTGAGTCGACGGCCGGATTCGTCCGAGTTCCCGGGGCCGCCGACACTGTTCTACGCCGGGATCGTTGAGAGTGCGCGGCGCGGGGGCTTGCCTCGGCGCCCGGCGTCGCGCACCGTGGAGCGGTGCCCGACCCACCAGCGCTCGTTGAACCTGCCTTGCCAGCCGAACTCGCCAAGGCTGCCGAGGACTTCGAGCG
>JAJAYM010000014.1 GCA_027117675.1 Actinomycetes bacterium
GGCTAGAGAACCTGTGGACCCGGGTACCGCCGTCAGCTCCCGACCAGATGGGCGACCATGGGCTAGGCTATTTCCCACTAACTTTGTTGGGAAGGCGTTCTGTGTCGCGCGTCGACACCACGAGGATCCGCGCGGACACCTGTCGAGATTGAGGAAGCTCCTTGGACACCACGGTCGACTTCGGGCTGTTTTCACTTGATGTGGGCCTCGTGATCGCCGGACTCCTTGTCGGCTTCGTCGTCGGGCTCACCGGGATGGGCGGCGGCGCCTTGATGACGCCCATCCTCATCCTCTTCTTCGGCATCGATCCGATCACCGCCGTGAGCAGCGACTTGGTCGTCTCACTGTTCATGAAGCCGGTCGGTGCAGCCGTGCACCTGCGCCGCGGGACGGTGAACCTCAAACTCGTGAGGTGGTTGGTGATCGGCTCGGTTCCCGCTGCTATAGCCGGCGTCCTGATCATCACGTCGATCGGTGACAGCGAGGCTGTCGAGAACGCCATCAAAGTAGCGTTGGGAATCGCGCTTCTGCTGTCTGTCGCGACCATGATCGGTAAGGCAACCGTCTCACTGCGCCAGTACTACCGCGACCGGGCGGCCGGAATCGCTTCGTCGGGGGATTCAGTCTTCGAGATTCAGGTCAAGCCCGTGCCCACGCTCTTGATCGGGGCCCTTGGCGGCGTTGTCGTGGGCATGACCTCGGTTGGATCTGGCTCGCTGATCATCGTCGGACTCCTCCTGCTCTACCCCTCCCTCAGGGCCGGCGGCCTGGTGGGAACCGACCTCGTCCAAGCAGTTCCGCTCGTTGGCGCGGCGGCACTGACCTACATCATTCTCGGTGAGTTCCAGGGAGCCACCACCATCGCGCTGCTCATCGGCGCACTCCCCGGCGTATACGTCGGGGCCAGGGTGTCCTCCCGCGGGCAGGCTGGCATCATCCGGCGCGCCCTCGTCCTCGTGCTCTTTGCCAGCGGCCTCAAGCTCGTCGGAGTGTCTCCTGTCGCTGTTGGTGTGGCTTCGATGGTGTTCGTACTCATCGGCCCGGTCGTGTGGACGCTGGTTCGCAGTACTGGTGGCTTCCAGCATCGCCCCGAACGTGACCCGAACGTTCCGTTCTGGCGTCTGGTCTGGGCGTCGGCGTCCGGCGTCCCACCTCGGTATCAAGGGGAGTCGATCACCGACGACCCCGACCCCAAGTGGGGCAAGGAGAAGTCAGCGGCCGACCCGCTCTGATGGCGCGGCGCCCAAGAGCCAACTCCGCGAGCTAGGCATCATCGTCGTTCGACACGCCGGCCACGCGGTCAGCGGCGTCGGTCACCGCACCAGAGTCAGCAGCGGCCACCATCGCGAACCACTTAGCCGCCTCTTCGATTCGGCCCGCGGTTTCGAGCGCATCGGCGTAGGCATACCGAAGTCGCAGCACCGACAGATCCCCCGCACCCGTCCGCAGCCCAGGATCGGCCTCCAGGTGCTGGAGCGCAGCGTCAAGCTGTCCGAGGTCTGACCGAGCGCCCGCGACCACGAGGCGCAGTTCTCTCGCAACGTCCGGTTCCAAAGCTTTTGCCTCTGGAGTAACAGCCAGCTCCAAAGCGCGTTCTGGCCGCCCGAGCCCGCGTTCACAGTCGGCCATCAACGGCAGGTGCGACTGGTCACCGCTCAGCCGACGGTAAGCGCGCAACTCGGTGAGCGCTGCCTCGTAGTCGCCACATGCATACGCAGTGAGTGCGGTGGCCTCGCGTACGACCGCGACCCGTGACGCAAGCCGGCGCGCCACCGCGGCGTGGGCTCGAGCAGTTTCAGGATCGGTGTCGACCAAGATTCCTGCCATGGCCAGGTGGCCCCCGACCCGCTCCGCCATCTCCTTGGGCAACGAGCGGAGTTCTCCGCGTGCCGCACGGTCCAGGTCGTGCCAGGTGACGTCGTCGGGGATCTCTGGCTCTACCGGTCGACCGGGCACGGGTCGCCGGTCGCCACCTCGCCCTGCAGTTGGCGCTCTGGGTGGCCGAGGTGGACGGCGCCCCGTCGGTCGCGCAGACTCAGAGTCAGGCATTGTTGCTCCCTGGGGACGGCCGGTCAGCCCGACGCGGCTGGACAAAAGGTTCTGGACATGCGACGAGGGGCCACCATAGGTGACCCCTCGTCGAAAGAATGTCCGGCGGCGTCCTACTCTCCCACGCAGTCTCCCACGCAGTACCATCGGCGCTGAAGGGCTTAGCTTCCGGGTTCGGAATGGGACCGGGCGTTTCCCCTTCGCTATGGCCACCGAAACTCTATGGAGTTGTCGGGGGCTCCGAGTGAATCGGAGCAGCCGACCGCAACTCAAGAACCGCACAGTGGACGCTTACACACATAAAATCTTTAATTTGGTTAAGTCCTCGGCCTATTAGTACCGGTCGGCTCCGTACGTTGCCGCACTTCCACCTCCGGCCTATCAACCCAGTGGTCTACTGGGGGCCTTACCAGGTTACCCTGTGGGAGATCTCATCTCGAAGCAGGCTTCCCGCTTAGATGCTTTCAGCGGTTATCCC
>JAJAYM010000015.1 GCA_027117675.1 Actinomycetes bacterium
AACCGTTTGAGAGCGGCAAGCCGTTCTCCCCTGAGCCGGTTGCGGCTTCCCTTCCATTCCGGTAGCGGCTCCAGACGAGGGCGCGACGGGTATGCCACCACCGGGACGCTACCTGGCCGCGCACGCTCTGGAGATCGCGTCTGCGGGGGCCAGCCGTGAGTCGTCGACCCTGCCTGTGGGCGTGTGACTCACGGATCGTCGGTGCCGGGCCGTCGGCTCAGGGAGGCGACGTACCGATCCAGCCTCGGGTCGGATTCGGCGTAGCTTGCCGATGCGGACCGAGGGAACGATGCCCCAGGATGATCAGGTCGAACATGTAGGTGCGGCCGATGCAGAGGCAGTAAGCGGCTTCTTCCACGGTCAGTAGTAGGCGCTGCCCAGCCGCGAAGACCGAGCAACCGGACGCGGGTCTAGTCAGCGCGACGCGGTGAGGGAAGTCGGCGCTACTCCCGTCGATTCGGCTACCCTCACCGCAGGGACGAGACATAAAATTCAAGATCCTCGGGCCGGACTCGGCGCAATTTCCCAATGCGGACCGACGCCACGACGCCTCGGGTTATCAGATCGAACATGTACGTCCGGCCGACACAAAGGCAGTCAGCGGCCTCCTCCACCGTGAGAAGGAGACGTTGCCCAACACCCTCCTCGGGGACTGGCCGGTGCCCCCGACGGCCACGACGTTCGGGCGGGCTTGAAGCGGACTGCCGGGTAACCATGGCTTCTCTCTCCTTCGCGTTGTTCCAACCGTGCTCAAATTGAGGCGTCGACGAGCACGATGAGCCGCGAGGTTGTCCGAAAACTGGTCCTGGTTCTGGTTCAGCTATCCGAGCCTGTCGAGCGTGCGACGGATCGCGGAAATCGGATCTGGGCGGGTGGGCAAGTCGGCGGATACCCCACCCCGGCGGCGGATCCGGCTGAACCACGCGGACAGGAAGTTGAGCGGACCCGATTGCCCTACAGGACCGGTGAGCTACAAGCTCACGTAACCGGTGTTGGCCGGCGCACGGGAACCGGCGGATCTGGACAATGTCGCGGACAACGTTCCGGACAACGTTCCGGACAACATCCGCCGCCAATCTTGCGGCATGCATCTACTTACCCTCCCTGCCATTGCGCACCGGTCTGCCCGGGCTTATCCACAGATGGCCGGGAAGGGTCTTGACCTGCCCGGCATTGGAGGGGAAGGCTGCCCGCGAGGCGACTCGCTCGAGCCGACTCCGGCACAACCCGGCCGGCGGCGTCACCGTCGACTATCCGGCGGGGTTGAAACGGCGGGGCCATGAAGCGCCCGCGTGTGGCGTCTGTCGAATCGGGGTGACGGTTGTGGCCGCTCAGACGTATGAACGACCACGGCGCTGCGCATTGGCGCTGGCTTGTACCGTCCTCATCGCGGGCTGCAGCGGGCAGCCCCAGGCATCTCCCACGACGAAGATTGCGACTCCAAGTAGCGCGACCCGTACGGCGGTAAGCGCCAGCACCCCGAGTGCTCAAGACCGCGTCCTTGAGCACTACGAGGCGTTCTTCGAAGCGCTGCCCCGCGCCTCACGGCTGCCAGAAGGGGAACGCAACCAGTTGCTTCGCCGATACCTGTCCGGTCGGGCGTACAGCGCCGTTGTTGAGACCTTGAGTTCCCAGGAGGAGTTCGGAAAGGCCCTCTACGGTCAGCCGATTCTCAGGCCGAAGGTTGCGTCTATCGGCGCACAGCGGGCGCTGATCCGGGACTGCCAGAACACGAGCGAGTCTGGCGTGCAGGACGTCAAGTCGGGCCGCAAGGAGACTAAGGGCGTCCCTCGCACGCTGGTCGTGACCGATCTCAAGCGAGTCGAAAACTCCTGGAAGATCACCAGGATCGACTACCGGGGTCCCGGATGCTGAGCTCCGGCGTGCTCAGCCCAGGCCTCGTGACCGTTCTCGCGCTGTTGCTGACGGTCGGCGGAAGGCCAGCGGAGGCCGACGAGCACGATCCACCGCCGGTAGTTGTCGAGAGCGGCGACGGGTTCGGCATCGACACAACAGTCGTTGAGCCTGGCTCGCCTGGTACGGCGACAGTTGCCGTTCTCCCAGTGATCAGCGGACCGCGTATCAGTTGCCGGTACATCCCCGACACCAGCAATCATTCGTCGGGAACACCCCAATGGGAACTCGACGCGCCACACTCGGGCGAAGAGGGGGCGTGGTTCTTTCGCCGATGCCGCGACGGCTCCTTCACTGTCGTGTGGATCCCGGCCGATGCTGGCTCGCCGAACGCCCCCCGGGTCTCACCAGGCGAGCTGGCGGTGCAGGCGGCGAACTACTTGCCGCTGCCCGCGCCTGCGGTGCATCACAACCCGGACCAGGCTGACGGGCGTCCGCAGACGGTGGTCGGTGTGCCGACGTGGCTGTGGGTCGCTGAGGGTTCCTTCTCGACGTTGCGGCAGACCACGTCGGCGGGTGGTGTGTCCGCGACTGTGACGGCCAGTCCGGTCAAAACCATCTGCACAACTGGTAGTGAGCACGCCCCGGGTCTGGTGTGCCCGGGGCCGGGCGTGCCCTACGACCCGTCCCGGGAGCCGGAGGGCCAGTCGACGTACTGCTCCACGGTGTACTCGCGCTCCAGCGCGGCACAGCCCCAGACGGGTCCGCTACCCAATGACCGGTACTTCACCGGCACTGCCACCACGGTGTGGCGGGTCAGCTGGACCGGTAGCGGCGGTACCCAAGGGACCCTTCCCGACCTGCGTCGGACCAGCACATTCCGGCTTGCGGTCGCCGAGATTCAGGCGGTGAACCAATGACCACAGACCTCACTCGGCCTGTGCCAACCAACGGCTCGACACCAACGTGGGAAGAGTTGAAGCGCGCGAATGGCTGATGCCGATCCTGCGCCAACGCATGGCACTGATGTCGGCGAAGGCTATCGTCGATATCTTCGAGGCTAGCGGGCTGCCGTTCGCACCGATCA
>JAJAYM010000016.1 GCA_027117675.1 Actinomycetes bacterium
GGCGTGTCCAGCACTGACGATGCCAACCCAGACGCCGTCACTCTGCCTTCTGGAATGCCGGTGTGCCGCCAGAAGAAGTGATGAGGCAAGGACTGTTTCGCCACGGGTGCGGCCCTGGTAAGAGGTTCCCGCGTTCTTCTGCGTGAACCTCAGGAGCCGCGTACCGTCCAAGGGCCAGGGCAAAGAATTCAAAGGAGACGCTGCATGCGCACCAAGATCTTGATCACCATCGCCACGGTCGTGGCCATGCTCGGTCTGTCGTCACCAGCGCAGGCGATCGTCAACGGCGAGGCCGATAACGGTGAGCACCCGTTCGTCGGTGAGCTGCTCTTCTACGTGCCGGACGCCGTCGACTCTCGCTTCACCGACCCTGGCAGCTGGTACACCTGTAGCGGCACGCTGGTGAGCCCCACAGTCGTCGTCACAGCCGGCCACTGCGCGTACGGCATCGGTGAGGATGGCGAGCCGACCACTGGTTCAGGCGGCAATGACGTCTGGATCAACTTCTCCGAAGTACCTGACTTCTCTTCTTTCCCGTCCAGCGCGGACTACATTCCCGACCGCAACGAACAGCGCTACCTTGACCGCAAGGCCTCGCTCAATGCAGACCCAGCTTGGCTCGAAGCAACGGCCTATGCACACCCCCGGTACGACGATGCACTCTTCTACCTCCACGACCTCGGCGTCCTCGTACTCGACGAGCCGGTGGAGTCCGACAAGTATGGGCAGCTGCCCGACGAGGGCCTGCTGAACACCCTCGAAAAGCAGAAGTCGAAGCTGATCTTCGAGGCAGTCGGCTACGGACTCGAGGGTTCCAAACTCAACTCGTCGTTCGGCGGCGACACTCGCCGTAAGGCACAACAGCGTCTGGTCAACCTCAAGGGCGTCGGCGGCGCAGGTGGCGGAATCTCGGCGAAGTTCTCGAACAACAGGGGCAAGAACACCACCGGGGGCACCTGCTTCGGTGACTCCGGCGGTCCCATCTTCCGCGGAGACTCGACCACAATCGTCGCGGTCACGTCCTACGGAATCAGCCCCACCTGCTCCGATGGCACCGGCGGCTACCGCCTCGATCAGGCCGACGACCTGAGGTTCCTCGCGACGTTTGGTGTGACGCCGTAGGTGTGAGGTCAGGCACCCTGAGGGGAAGTCCACGCCGTCCATCGACCTACATCTACCCGGGACCGAACGCCTCCGCTGGTGATCTCAACGGCCTGGTCACCGCCGTCAGCAACGAGCGTCGTCACCCAACCGGGACATAGCGCGTTCGCACGGTCCCCTGCACGGACGACGCCAGCACAAATTCTCCCATTAGCTTGGAACTTTCTTGCTTCTCGAGCAAAACCACCCACTCCAGGATGGTAGATTTCTCGAATAATCCCCAATAGGAACTTGGGGATTCCGGGAGGAGGGGCATGACCAGCGCATGGGTCAGCATCGGCCGGCTCGCCGCCGAGGTCGGGTTCTCGCAGAACTGGATACGCATCCTCGCCGATGACGGCCAGATCCCGTTCACCCGCACGCCCGGCGGGCACCGGCGGTTCGACGTCGACGCCGTGCGGGCCGCACTCAAGCAGCGCGCGGACCGCCGGGGTGCGCCGGTCGAAATCACCCCCACAGCGGTCGAGCCGGCCCGCGAACCGGGCTGGCAGGGGTCCTTCGCGCTGACCAGACTCGAAGAGCACGACGTCTGGATGGCCATGCGTGACGACATCGGCTTGGACTCGGCCACCAGGGCTGGACGGATCTTCCACTACGCGTTCAGCGAGATGCTGAACAACGCCATCGACCACAGCGCAGGAACAAACGTTGCCGTCGATGTGTGGGTCAACTCGGAACTGCTCGCAGTGCGCATCCACGACGACGGTGTCGGAGTCTTCGCTCACCTGCGCGAGGCGCGGGGCCTCACAGACGAAAAGGACGCCGTCACCGAGCTGACCAAGGGCAAGGTCACGACGATGCCTGAGCGTCACACCGGCGAGGGGATCTTCTTCACGTCCAAGGCCGTCGACGTGTTCCAGCTCGCTGCCGGTCGTCTGCGTTGGACCGTTGACAACCTCCGAAACGACCAAGCACTGGGCCAAGTCCCCCCGACCACGGGAACCCACGTGTTCGTCCAGATCGACGCTCGCACGACCCGGGTCCTCCGCGAGGTGTTCGCAGAGTTCACCGATGATGGCAAGTTCACCCGCACACGGCCCAGCGTGAAACTCCTAAGCCTCGGAACCACATTCGTCTCACGAAGCGAGGCCAGGCGCCTCCTCCAGGGCACAGACACCTTCACCGAGATCGAGATCGACTTCTCCGGTGTAACCGACGTCGGGCAGGGTTTTGTCGACGAGGTCTTCCGTGTCTGGCCCGCTCAGCACCCCGGCTGCAGGACCATTCCAGTGAACATGAACGAGGCTGTCGAGTTCATGGTGAACCGCGGTCTCCCCAATCCCGGACGGCCCGGCAAGCCCAGCCCCTGAGCAGTCCACGGCGGTTCGTTTGACGGCGCAGAAACCCCCGCGGACGCGGGAAGGGCCCACAGCGCTACGGCCAGGAGCGCCGCAGCGTTTTGCGATAGATGGAGTGTCTTAGGTGGTGGAGGTGAGAGTGGAGTCATTGGAGGGTTGGCTGGCCGCGCATGGTGCGGCGCTGTTGCGGCTTGCCTTCATGCTTACCGGATCGGCTGACTCCGCTCAGGATTTGATGCAGGACACGTTGGTGAAACTTCACCGCCACTGGGCGAAGGTGTCTCGTGCCGATGCGCCGTTGGCGTACGCCAAACGGGTGATGGTCAACGAGTACACGCGTGGCGCCAAGCGCCGATGGAACACGGCGCAGGTGCTGGTTCAGGATCCGGCGTCGTTTGAGACGCCGCGCAGCGGTGCGTTTGAAACCGAACTTGTTGAACGGGATCGTCTGTGGTTGCTGATTGGCCAGCTGCCTAACGCCGAGCGGGCGGCTGTGGTGTTGCGGTTCTATGAGGACTTGTCGGACCGGCAGGCCGCTGAGTTGCTGGGGTGCCGACCTTCCACGGTCCGTGCGAACGCATCACGTGCCCTGGCTCGTCTGCGTCAGCAGATGCCCAAAGGTGAACAGGTGACACCGTGAACGGTTTCGAGGACGAGCTGCGCAGGGTGTTCCGTGGCAAGGAGCGCGAGGTTCCACGAGTTCTTCCACTGTCGGAGTACTTGGATGGGCACGCCGCAAGTCGCTCTCGGCGGTGGCAGTGGATTGTCGTCCCGGCTACGGCTGCCGTTGCGGCTGCTGTGGTGGTGGGTGTTGTTGCGATTCAACCTGACGCACCGGGAGACCCACCTGTTGCCGCAGAAGGGGTCCGGCACGGCCCTCTTGTGGACACGGGTGCCACAACCGACTGCGTTGAGAGCTACTCACCCGAGACGGTGGTAGAGCGAGAGTTCGTTTTTGACGGGGTGGTCACGGAGATCGGGCCGGGGACAACTAACCGCCCAGACAAAGGCCGGCTTCCGTTGGTAGCTGTGACGTTTGCGGTGAGGGAGTGGTTCGTCGGCGGTTCACAGGACACCGTCACCGTTGACATGGCCGACCC
>JAJAYM010000017.1 GCA_027117675.1 Actinomycetes bacterium
GAGCAATGGCTACCTCTCGGAACGACAGCCCGGTTCGTGCGGCCAAGTCGGCAGCGTCGTCGCGAGAGTGCTGCGAGGAGTAGGCACTCGGCATGCCGACGCCGAACACGTTCTCCGGCCCGAGGGCATCGACGGCGATCGCTGCTGCGAGGGCGGAGTCGATCCCCCCTGAGAGACCGATCGCAACGGTCGCGAAGCCATTCTTGCGAACGTAGTCGCGGAGGCCGACGACCAGCGCCTCGTAGATCTCCGCGACGTCGTCCAGGCGCGGGGCGATCGACGGGCGGGTAGTTGTGTCTGTCGGGAAGTCCACGTAGACGATCGAGGAAGTGAACTGTGGTCCGCGTGCGAGCTCTTGGCCGTCTTGGTCGACGACCAGTGAGTCGCCGTCGAACACCAGTTCGTCCTGACCTCCGACCATGTTGACGTAGGCGAGGGGCATCTGCGCCTCACGAGCCCGTCGGCGACAGAGATCGAGCCGGGTGTCGTTCTTGTTCCGTTCGTAGGGCGACCCGTTGATGACGAGCAACAGCTGGGCCCCCGACTCGCGGGCCCAGGTGACCGGCCCACCGTCCTGCCAGAGGTCTTCGCAAATGGCGAGCGCCACTCGACGGCCGCCCACGTCCACGGTGCAGCCTTGATGACCGGGAACGAAGTAGCGGTACTCGTCGAAAACGCCGTAGTTCGGCAGGTGATGCTTGGCGTAGCGGGCCGCAACCGATCCGTTGACGAGAACGGCGGCGGCGTTCTGCGGTGAATGACGCGGCCGGCCAAGGCGGTCAGGACCGTCGACATCGCTGTCGAGATAGCCGACCACGACGGTGGTGTCGCCGAGCCCGGCCGCACCCAGGCGAGCAGCCAACAACAAGAGCGCGTTCTGGGACGCCTCGATGAAGGACTTCCGGAGTGCGAGATCCTCGACCGGGTAGCCGGTGAGGAACATCTCGGGGAAGACCACGAGCTGTGCGCCGGCGTCAGCTGCCTCTTGGGTGCGCGCCAGAACTAGTGCGGCGTTGCCCGCGAGGTCGCCGACGGTGGCGTTCTCTTGGACCAGAGCCACACGCCACGGATGCGACACGGTCTGGTCGGGGGTCACGAGGCCACCCTAGCCACGGGCGACTCGGACCCGAGATACCGTCGCAGGGTGCTTCGCATGCTGCTCACCCCGCGCTGGCTCGGGCGGATGGCGTTGCTGGTCGTCGTCGTGGTGGCCTGCGCCTGGCTGGGGTCGTGGCAGTGGGGGCGAGCATGGATCGAGGTCGAGAGGACGCCGGCGTCCAGCGTGGCCGAACTGTCCGACGTCCACCGGCCCGGGCAGGTGGTGGACCCGCAGCAGGTCGGACGGCGAGTCGCGGTCATGGGGGTCTTCGACTCCGAACGTGAGGTGCAAGTCGTCGACCGACAGGAGTCCGGCCGGGTCGGCTCTTGGGTGTTGACGGCGTTCGTGGTGGACGGGACAGCCGGAGCGGCCGGAGCGGCCGGAGCGGTGATTCCGGTGGTTCGCGGTTGGCTGCCGACCGGGGAGGCGGTACCCGTGGCGCCTCGTGGGCGCCAGGAGCTCGTCGGGTGGTTGGAGCCCACCGAGTCCGACGCGCTCCGTGAGCGTGGCCGCGACCCGCTGCCCGGGGGCCAGGTCGAAGTTGTCTCAAGCGCGGAGTTGCTGTCGCTGTGGAGGCCTCCCCTTTACCAGGGTTTCGTCATCCAGCAGGAACCCGAACCGGAGCCGCCGCTGGTCGAGGTGGCGCCGCCGTCCTTGACGGTCACGGGCTCGGTGGATTGGCAGAACGCGGCCTACGGGATTCAGTGGTGGCTGTTCGGCCTGTTCGCCATTTTCTGGTTCGGGCGAATGATTCGAGTCGAGCGTGAGGATCTCGTAGATGACGCCGATGTGCCTGCCTCAGGTGCGCTTGAGACGATGGGCGTCCCAGATGGGCAGGATCCTCGAAGGGTGAGGGAATGAGTGAGAACAAGACCTCCGAGCATGTGAAGTCCTCCAGATCCGCGCTGACCCGCTACCGAGTGATGGCATGGGCGGCCGGGATCGGACTCCTGCTGCTCCTCGTGAACATGTACCTGATCTATGTGCAGGACGTGAGCACTGTCCTTGAGCTCGTTCCCCGCGTCCATGGGTTTATCTACATGGCGTATCTCGTGACGGTCCTCGACCTGTCGTTCCGGATGAAGTGGCCGTTACGCAAGGGTCTACTGATTTGCCTGGCGGGCACCGTCCCGTTTGTTTCCTTCGTTGCCGAGCACCGCGTCACTAGCCAGACTCGCGAAGCACTAGCGGCGTCGTAACGTCGGTGAAACACGACGGCGACACCATGGGCAGATGGACAAACAGCAGGAGTTCGTGCTCAGAACCACCGAAGAACGTGACATCCGGTTCATCCGCCTCTGGTTTACCGACGTGCTGGGCTACCTCAAGTCGGTCGCGGTGGCGCCGGCGGAGCTGGAGGCCGCGTTCGCCGAAGGCATCGGGTTCGATGGGTCGGCGATCGAGGGCTTTGCTCGCGTCTCTGAATCCGACATGCTCGTCAAGCCGGACCCCACCTCGTTCACGGTGCTGCCCTGGCGCGGTGAGCCCGGGGTGGCGCGGATGTTTTGCGACATTCTCATGCCGGACGGCTCACCGTCCTACGCCGATCCGCGCTACGTGCTGAAGCGCGCTTTGGGTCGCGCCGCCGACATGGGATTCACGTTCTACACTCACCCGGAGATCGAGTTCTTCCTCTTCGACGAGTTGCCTGAACCTGGGCAGCCTCCCGTACCGATCGACAACGGCGGATACTTCGACCATACCCCGACATCAGTCGGCCAGGACTTCCGCCGTGATGCGATCACCATGCTTGAGGCCATGGGCATCTCGGTGGAGTTCAGTCATCACGAGGGTGCGCCGGGCCAGCAAGAGATTGATCTGCGCTACGCCGACGCGCTGAGCACGGC
>JAJAYM010000018.1 GCA_027117675.1 Actinomycetes bacterium
GTCAGACTCGATTCGAGGAGTCGTCCAGCACTTCTCGAACTCAGGTACCTTCCTCGGCAAGTTCGGCTCACTCGGGTCGGCCGACAATCAGCTTCTGCGGGCCGCTGATGTCGAGGTGAACGCTGACTACGTCTTTGTTGCTGACGTTGACACACACAAGATCAAGATCTGGACCAAGGCTGGCTCCTTCGTTGGCGTTGGCGGTGGCGGTGGTCGTGAGCTCGGCCAGCTGCTCAACCCACACGGCATGGACA
The DNA here is from genome assembly GCA_027117675.1 of Actinomycetes bacterium. GTDB lineage: Bacteria > Actinomycetota > Actinomycetes > JAHEKZ01 > JAHEKZ01 > JAHEKZ01. Next base: position 255 of record JAJAYM010000018.1, read on the forward strand.
TCGCCCCGGACGGGACGCTGTACGTGGCGGAGCAGACCGGTGAGCGCATCACCCAGTTCCAGATCGTGGTTTCCGAGCCTGATGTCACTCCGCCGACAGTTACACCCACCACCCCCGCGGCGAACGCGTCTGTTCCGCTCCCTACGGTGACCGTGGGCGGTACGGCGTCCGACAACCGAGCGGTGGCCCGAGTGGACGTCGCCATCCGCAGCACCGCCACCAGTAAGTATCTACGGGCCGACGGATCCTGGGGAGCCTTCGCCTGGATCACGACGACCCTCGATTCGCCGGGGGCCACGACATCTGGGTACAGCCGCAGTTTCACGGCGCCGGCCGTCGGGGGCTATAGCTTCCAGAGCCGCGCTGTCGACCAGGCCAATCTGCAAAGCATCTTGAAGCCGACTCGCTCGTTCACCGTTTATGACCCTTCGGTCGTGACGGACACCACCAAGCCCACCGTCGGGCTGACATCACCTCCGGCGAACCAGCCGGTGGTTGGGCCACCGGTGACTCTGCAGGGAATCGCAGCTGACGACGTTGCGGTAGCCAGTGCAGAGTTCGCAGTGAAGAACAACTCGACCGGCCTCTGGCTGCGACCAGGCGGAACGTGGGGGGGGTTCACTTGGCTGCCCGCCACGGTGGCTGCCCCCGGACAGACATCGACCACCTTCTCGATACAGTTCACCGCCCCCAACACCGGGGTGTACGGCTTCCGGGCGCGCTCGAAAGACACGTCAGGAAACGTCAGCACCGCGAGTGTCTTCCGCACCTTTTCGGTGAGCTAGTTCAGCGAACTCGTTTCAGAGTCGCCTCAGCTTCCGCCTGGCCGCACCACGCGAAAGTAGTCGTCTGGGGTGCCCGCTCTGGTGCTCATCAGGTCCAATGTTGGCTGTTTGGACCGCCAGGACCGCCAGGCTCGGGCCGCTCCCTTGGGGTTGAGCCACCGGTTAAGCCGTGGAATCGATGCGGTCGAGCCGGTGTCGCGAAGTGAGCTCATCACCAGGGCCGAGCCTGGGTCGTGCCGAGCGGTCCCCGTGGGCGCGCACCGGTCGAGTACCGAGACGAGCAGTGACGTCCGGCGGTTCGAGAGCTCGTCGATGACGGCGGTAGGGATGGGAGTGCTAAGGACGCGTTGCCCGCGCAGCAGCACTCCACCGATCGCGGCGCGCCCTCGCCAGGTCGTTGCCCTGGCGACAAGTTCCTCCCAGTCGGTGAAGCCGTCACGAACCATGCGATCGACGTCCACGAACCAGGAGAGCCGGTGGCCGCCCGAGAGCGCGGCGTGCAGGGCCACGTGAGCGAGCTGGTCGACGTCGCCAAGGATCGGAACGACCGTTCCCGTCGGAGTGGTGGTTTTGGCAAGGCGCGTGAGCAGATCATCGGTGGGTAGTGTGAAGCGGTCGCGTACCTGGCCGCTGTTGAGCAGGCTCCAGTGCAAATCAACCAGGGTGCCGGATGGAAGTCTGAGATGAACCTGACCGCGACGGTCTGAGGCCATCAGCGACCAGTTCTTGTCAAGGATCCGGCCGCCGGTCTCGACCAATGCATCGGTCGCCTCCTTGAGGTCGGCGGGCCGGACGAGGACATCTACATCGGCAAACAGTCGTTGCAGCGGGTCCGGGTAAACCGTATTGGCCAGGGCAGCTCCCTTGAGCACCGCCCACGGGTGGCCGAGCCCGTCGATGGTCGTTGCCGCCAACGCCAGGTCAGTGTAGGCGCGCAGCGCAGCGCCGGTGGCGAGCATGACCCAGTCGTCGAGTGCGGGTATCGGCCGATCGTCGCGGCGATCGGCGCGTAGCGCGGCCTGCACCAGCGGAGCAACACCTTGGTAGATCGCCGTGTCGGCGAGCAACTCATCCTGTGAAACCGGTGGTCGACCGAGCGGCTGGTGGCCCGGCAGCGGTCCGTCGACACGACAACACTGACGGATGAAAGCGCCGATGTCGCGCCTGCTCACGCTGATTCCCCCATGACTCGCATCAGTCGTTGCTTCCGACCAGCGCTTCCTCGCGCTGGACTGGTTCCGGTTCAGCGGCCACGTGATGGGCAGCGGCGGCAAGGGCGGCGATGGTCGCGACGTACCAGAGCAGCACTACCTGGGAGATGACGTTGGAGACGATGCCCAGCAGCAGCAGGGCAGCCAGGCTGGCCACGAAGCCGACGGCAACGCCCTTCGGTGGGCCACGGAGCCGCCCGCGGTCGCGTACCGCTTTGAGTGCCAAGCGAACGAGGGCCACCAAGAGCCAGATGTAACCGGCGAGCGCGAGCACGCCACCTTCAACGACGACTCTGAGGTAGTCGTTGTGGGGGGCCTTCTCCTCTGGCGTGGAACGCTGCACCATGCCCATGCCGATGCCGGTGACCGTTCGTCCGTCGGCGAGATCGAGGGTCTCCTTCCAGTAGTTGATTCGCCAGGTGAGGGAGTTCGTCGGATCCCCGACGGTCGACGTGCCTGGTTCTGCCATCTCGGTGACCCGTTGCATCACATTCGGGCTGAGCACCGCCGCTCCGATTGCCACCACCACCATCAGGGGGATGAGCCAGCGCGACTGCAGCACGGCGATGACGACAATCCCGAGGGCGAGGGCCATCCAGGCAGACCGGGTCAGCGAACTCACGAGCACGACGACAGCCAGTGCCGCATAGATCGCCAGCGGGATTCGTAGCTTGGTCCGAACGTTAGGAAGCAACGCAACGATCGTCAAGATGATGATGACTAGGTAAATCGAGTACGGGACGGGGTGTCGGAAGGTTCCAACGACGCGTACGAAGCCTGCCACCCAAAGCCCGCTACCGGTCGCCGCCTGATAGAGCCCAAGACCGATCGGCACCACCGCGGAGAGCAGCAAAGCCGCGAGAAGTCGATTGAGCGTTTCGCGAGTCCGGACGAGGCGTTGGAGAATCTCGAGCATTAACAGCCCAGAACCCACGCGCAGCAGCTCGATGGTCGTTGGCATTGGCTGGGCTGCCCCCAGGACACTGAGAAACCCGGCGACAAAGAAGAGCAGTGACGGTGCGCCGGTAATGGTCTTGGGGCATTCGGACCGGACGCTTCCGGCGAGCCAGATCAGGCCGAACACGAGAAAGAGAATCGACAGAAAGGCATTGACCTGGAGCGGGCCTATGTCGACGAGTGAGTCAGCGCCAGCACGCACGATGATCAAGGTGAGAACGAACACCTCAAAGCGGAAGATGCCCGCGAGGACCAGCAGCACAGCACCAGCGGTAGCAACCGGGATAGCGGCATAGGCGGCCGATACCCCACTGATCAGCAGGGCCACTGCGAGCACCACACCGACAGCACCGACGAGCAGACTGACCCGCACATCACGAC
>JAJAYM010000019.1 GCA_027117675.1 Actinomycetes bacterium
GAACAGGGCCTCGATGGTCGGGTAGGTGGCGATGATGGTCGCCGCGGATTTATCTCCTACTCCTCGAACGCCGGGTAACCCGTCGGAGGGATCACCACGCAAGGTGGCAAAGTCGGCGTATGACGCAGCAGGCACCCCGTAGCGCGCGCGCACGGCGAGGTCGGTGATGCGCTCGGCCTTGGCGAAGCCCTTACCGATGTAGATGACCGTTGTAGGCAGGCCGTCCTCGGCAAGCTGGAAGAGGTCCCGGTCGCCGGTCACGATGTCCGTCGGGAAGTGCGATGCTCGTGCCAAGGTCGCGACAACGTCGTCGGCCTCGAAGTCGTCAACCCCCACGCGAGCGATTCCGATCGCGTCCAGCACAGCCTCGATCACGGGTACCTGCGGGGCCAGGGCGTCCGGTACATCCTCGGCGTCCGGGCCCTGATCGACAGCTACCCGATGCGCCTTGTACTCCGGCACGAGATCGACCCGCCACTGTGGCCGCCAGTCGGCGTCGAAACAGGCGACCAGGTGGGTGGCGGGGTGGTCAGTGAGCATGCGGGTGATGGCGTCCAGGAACCCGCGGACCGCGCCGACCGGCGTACCGTCGGGGGCGGTGACCGATTCTGGAACGCCGTGGAACGCGCGAAAGTACATGGAAGCGGAATCCAGCAGCATCAGTCGCGACGGAGGGGCCATCGCCGGACAGTAGCGCTAGGCGAACGCGCCAGACAGCTGCCTCAGAGTTTCCGGCTCTGGCAACCCCACCCCTGGTGGCGGGGCGTCTCAGTTGTTTTCGAGGGTCTCCAGGCCCACGTGAGAATGCCCGAAACGCTTCGATCACCGTGGCGGGGTACGGTGACGGCTGTGGACCACGTCACTGATGGACGCCGCCTTGCGGCCGCCCAGGCAGCTGCTCGCGAGGCCGGCGTCGATGCCTTGCTCATCACCCCAGGGCCGGATTTGGCGTACCTGACCGGCTACCACGCCATTGCCCTCGAGCGTTTGACGTGCCTAATCGTCCCCGCCGAGGGAGACCCCGTCCTCGTTGCGCCTGGCCTTGAAGTGCCGGCAGCCAAGGCGTCGCCGCTTGGGGCGCTGGGTATCCCTGTCAACGGCTGGGCCGAGACCGACGACCCTTACGCCTTGGTCGCGACACTCGCGCCTGACGCGTCGACTGTTGCGTTGGCTGACTCGATGGTCGCCAGCACCGTTTTGCGACTCCGAGACGCCATGCCGAGCGCGCATCAACGGCTAGCCGGCCCCGTTCTGCGCGAACTTCGGATGATCAAGAGCAAGGGCGAGATTGACCACCTACGCCGAGCGGGCCGAGCCATCGACAGCGTCCATGAGCAAGTACCCGACCTACTGCGCCCTGGGCGCACCGAGCGCGAAATCGGCGACGACATTGCCGAAGCGATTATTGCTGCTGGCCACGTCTCGGTCGACTTCGTCATAGTGGCGAGTGGCCCCAACGGCGCCAGCCCCCACCACGAGGTTTCCGATCGACGCCTCACAGTCGGAGACCCGGTTGTCGTCGACATCGGGGGCACGATGCCGAGCCGATACTGCTCTGACTCAACTCGAATGTACGCACTCGGACACGCGCCGGACGAGTTCTTGCAGTACTACGGAGTCCTGCAGGAAGCGCAACGCCGCGCGGTCGAGTCGGTGCGCCCGGGGGTGACCGCCGAGTCGGTCGATGCTGTGGCACGCACCACCATCACGGAGGCCGGGTACGGCGACCGGTTTGTCCACCGCACCGGCCACGGCATCGGCCTGCAGACTCACGAAGAGCCCTACATCGTTGAGGGCAACAGCGAACCGCTGAAGGCTGGAATGGTGTTCAGTGTTGAGCCAGGTATCTATCTACCCGGTCGGCATGGCGCGCGCATCGAAGACATCGTGGTGGTGACCGGCGACGGCGCCGAGTCACTGAACAACACCACACACGATCTCGTCGTTGTCGACGCCGCCTTCAGTTCCTGAACATCATCAGGCAGCATCGAGCAACAAGGAAGGAACCCCGTCACCCGTGGCACTCACCGTTGCGCGCGAGTTCACCGATTCTCGTTCCGCTGACCTCTTGCCCACGGTGCGCCGGATCTGCGACGAGGTGCTGGCGCCGCAGGCAGCGGACGCCGAGGAAAGGGCCGAGTTCCCGCGTGCGGTCTTCGGAGAGCTTGGTGCCGCCGGTCTCCTCAGTCTGCCGTTCCCTGAGAACTACGGCGGCGGAGGACTGCCCTTCCACGACTACCTGCAGGTCATCGAGGAGCTGGCCTCCGCTTGGGCCACGGTCGGCCTCGGCGTGAGCGTCCACACCCTCGCCTGCTTCCCAGTCGCCTCGTTCGGCACCGAAGAACAACGGCAACGTTGGCTGCCGGAGTTCCTCGGTGGTGAGCTGCTCGGTGCCTACTGCTTGTCGGAGGCTGATGCGGGCTCGGACGCCGCTGCACTGACGACGAGAGCTTCACGCACCGACTCCGGCTACCGCGTCAACGGAGTGAAGTCCTGGATCAGCCATGGTGGGGTAGCGGATTTCTACGTCGCCATGGTGCGCACCTCCGATGACGGGGCCAAGGGGATCACGTGCGTGCTGCTCGACGGTGACACGACGGGACTGACGGCCAGGACTCCTGAGCGCAAGCTCGGCTTCTCGGCGTCGCCAACGGCACAGATGGTCTTCGACAACGTCCCGGTGGACGTTGATCGAAGGATCGGCGACGAGGGGCAAGGTTTCCCCATCGCGCTGGCCGCCCTTGACGGCGGCCGGCTGGGGATGGCCGCCTGTGCCGTTGGCCTGGCTCAGGCAGCCCTAGATCTAGCCGTCGGCTATGCACACGAGCGCGAGCAGTTTGGGCGTCCAGTCGCTGATTTCCAGGGGTTGTCCTTCCTGCTAGCCGACATGGCCACCGGGGTGGCCGCCGCCCGAGCCCTCTATCTAGCAGCCGCTCGTAAGCGGGACCGCGGTGAGTCCTTCGGAGTGGATGCGGCGATGGCCAAGCTCTTCGCCACTGACATGGCCATGCAGGTGACCACCGACGCGGTCCAGGTGCTCGGCGGCGCCGGCTATGTGAAGGACTACCCCGCCGAACGCTACTTCCGCGAGGCCAAAGCCCTGCAGATTGTCGAGGGAACGAACCAAATCCAACGCGTCGTGATCGGCCGGTCGTTGCGCCCTCGCCGGTAGGGTGGCGGCGTGGATGAGCTGGACGGACACGACCGTCAGATCGTGCAGTTGCTGAGTGCTGATGGCCGAATGAGCTACACCGAGC
>JAJAYM010000020.1 GCA_027117675.1 Actinomycetes bacterium
ACCATCAAGGGCAACCTCTTCTGGGCCTTCGCCTACAACGTGGCTGCCATTCCACTGGCCGCGGCTGGCCTGCTCAACCCCATCATCGCTGGCCTCGCCATGGCGGCGTCCAGCCTCTTCGTGATGGGAAACTCTCTGCGGCTCAAGGCCTTTACCCCCTAATTCCCCTTCTGAGGCGGCGATGCGGGGATCGTCCCGAGCCGGCCAGCCTGAAAGTCCTCGAAGGCCTCGATGAGTTCGGCCTTGCTGTTCATCACGAACGGCCCATACGCGGCAACGGGTTCGCGGATGGGCTGGCCGCCGAGAATGTACACGTCGAACGCGTCATCGCGGGAGTCTTGGCGCTCATCGGCCGAGATCGTCACCGACGACCCCTCCCCAAAGACCGCCAGCTGGCCCCACGTCATGGGACGCCGTTCGGCTCCAACGGTGCCCTTTCCCGACAGGCCGTAGACCAGCGCATTGAAGTCCTCGCGCCAGGGCAAGGTGAGTGACGCGCCAGGGGCGATGGTCACGTGCACCAAGGTGATGGGCGTGTACGTCACACCTGGCCCGACGTTGCCGTCGAGCTCACCGGCGATCAGACGAAGCAACGCACCTCCGTCGGACGAGCTCAGAAGGTCAACGTTGCTCGACGTGATGTCTTGGTAGCGGGGCTGGGCGAACTTCAGCGAACTCGGCAGGTTGACCCAGAGCTGTAGCCCGTGGAAGAGCCCACCGGACATGACCACGTGTTCAGGTGGTGCCTCGATGTGCAAGATGCCAGCACCGGCGGTCATCCACTGGGTGTCACCGTCGCTGATCAGGCCGCCGCCGCCGTTGGAGTCCTGATGCTGCATGAGCCCGTCGATCATGTACGTGACCGTCTCGAACCCGCGGTGCGGATGCCACGGCGTTCCCTTCGGCTCACCCGGCGCGTACTCGACCTCGCCCATCTGGTCCATGTGAATGAACGGGTCGAGAACCTGCAGATCGACGCCGGCGAACGCCCGGCGAACCGGGAAGCCCTCGCCCTCGAAGCCCGACGGCGCTGTGGTCACGCTCTTCAGCGGGCGTGGACGATCGATCGTCGGATCGGTGACCCCGATCCGGGGAAGAGTCAGGATGTTCTCAGCGGTCACCGCGGGCACGGCAGCCTCCTTAAGGACGATGGGGTGTCTCCCGTTCAAACTTACTTGACGGTTCAAGTATTCCACCAGCACCTCGACACCCGTTCGATGGTGCAGATCGTGCCACTGCTCCTATCCGTCGAGGCATGCCACCGCCACCTCTCGATCCGGCCGGCACGATGCGGGCCAGCTGGTCGCCGGCCGTCGCGGCTATGCAGCGATTGGGCGCGTTCCGTGCTGGGTGATCAGATGGACTCCGAGGACGCGGATGTCGTCACCGCAGAGATCTTCGGCTGCTGACCGCCATCGGCGGTCAGTCTCGGTCAAGCTCAGACCATCAGCGCGACCAACCGCGATGAGGACCGCTCCGGCAACGTCGTCCACCCGGACCGCCTCGATGAACCCACCTAATCCCTGGCGGCAGTCCTCGTCCGTCAGCTCTTGAGGGATGTCCTCGACAATGCAAGGAGCCAACAGGTAGCCGTCAGGGTCGCAGATCAATATCAGGAGTGCGCCGCGCTCTCTTGCTCGCTCGTTGACAAAGAGATCGAGCAAGTCGTTGATTCGATCGGGCCGGTTGACCGGCTCCTCGTCCCAGTTCTTTGGCAGATTCTCAAAGTTCATGACGGCAGCATGGCCCGCTCCAGTCACACGCGTGACTAATCCACAGGCTGCCGTGCAACTCCTCTGGCGCCCGCCATTCCCTGTGACCGGGGAAGGCTGAAGGACGCCGCCGTCAAACGACTGCGCGCACCTCGGCGAAGTGGCAGGCCACCGGGTGGCCGGTCCCGCGATCGACGAGTTCGGGCGTCTCGGTTGCACAGATGTCTTGCGCCTTCCAGCACCTGGTGCGGAACCGGCAGCCGGACGGCGGGTCAATCGGGCTGGGGACGTCCCCCTCGAGCACAATCCGCTCGCGGGCCCGCTCCTTCTCCGGGTCAGCGATCGGTGCCGACGAGAGCAGCGCCTGCGTGTACGGGTGCGACGGCTGCTCGTAGACATCGGCGCGGGTGCCGATCTCTACGATGCGACCGAGGTACATGACCGCGACCCGGTCGGAAATATGCCGAACCACGGAGAGATCGTGGGCGATGAAGAGGTAGGCCAATCCCAGCTGCGCCTGAAGCTCTTCCAGGAGGTTGACGACCCCGGCCTGCACAGACACGTCCAGTGCCGAAACCGGTTCGTCGAGCACAATCACCTTCGGCTCGAGCGCCAACGCGCGGGCGATCCCGACGCGCTGGCGCTGACCGCCGGAGAACTCGTGGGGATACCTGTTGCCGTGTTCGGGCGCCAAACCGACACGCTTGAGGAGGTCGGCCACACGTTCTGGAACTTGGGGTCCGCGGACTCCGTGCACCCGCATCGGCTCACCGACGATGTCGTTCACCGGCATCTTCGGGTTGAGCGAGGCGTATGGGTCCTGGAAGACGATCTGCAGGTCGCGGCGAATGGGCCGCAGTTCCTTCTGCGTCAGGGTCGTCAGCTCACGACCGTTGTAGCGAACTGACCCCGAGGTCGGTTTGTGTAGTTGCAGGACGGCACGCCCGGTCGTCGACTTGCCGCACCCTGACTCGCCCACCAACCCAAGGGTCTCGCCTGGATCGAGGTGGAAACTGATATCAGAGACAGCCTGAACGACACCAGCCGTCCGTCGAAAGAGCCCTCCCCCCTTGACGGGGAACTCCTTGACGAGATTCTCCACCTCAAGGAGATGGGCCGGTGGCGACACCGAATCGTGGGCCTCTGTCACGCCTGCACTTCCTCGGTCCGGAAGAGCAATGTCGGATCTGGTGCCGACGCAACTTGCTCCCAGTGGTGGCAGGCCACCTCGTGGTTCGGAATGTCGGTCGCCAGCAGCTGCGGCTCTTCGGTTTGACAGCGATCGCTGACCAGCGGACAACGCGGTGAGAACGGGCAGCCTGGTGGAAGGTTGATCAACGATGGCGGTGCGCCACCAATCGGGTGCAGACGCCCACCGGCGCTGTCGAGTGCCGGGATAGAACCGAGCAGCCCAGCGGTGTACGGCATCCGTGGCCTTGAGTAGATGTCGGAAACCTCGGCACGCTCGACTCCACGGCCGGCGTACATCACCAGAACACGGTGGGCCATGCCGGCCACGACACCGAGGTCGTGCGTGATCAGAATGACCGCCGCGTTAACAGAGTCCTTTACCTCGATGAGCGTCTCGAGGATCTGCGCCTGCACGGTGACGTCGAGGGCGGTTGTCGGCTCGTCGGCGATGATGATGTCGGGACTATTGATGATGGCCATCGCAATCATCGCTCGCTGACGCATCCCCCCGGAGAACTCGTGCGGGTATGAACGCGCCCGGTCCTTCGCCTGCGGAATGCCAACGCGGTCGAGCATCTCGACCGCCTTCCCCAACGCGACCTTGCGCTCGACGCGGTGGTGAGAACGGTATGCCTCGGCCAACTGGTCACCGACGGAGTACACCGGGTTCATCGACGTCATCGGATCTTGGAAGATCATCGCGATGTTCTGTCCGCGCATCGCCCTTGCGCGTTTAGGAGACATCTCCAGGACTTCCTCATCGCGGTACCGGATGCTTCCGCTGATCCGCGCCGTCTTCGGAAGCAACCCCATCAGGGCCATCGCCGACACCGACTTACCCGATCCCGACTCCCCCACAATCGCGAGAACTTCGCGTTCCTTGAGTGTGTAGGTCACGCCCCTGACGGCCGTCACCAAGCCATCGTCGGTCGGAAAGCCGACGGTGAGGTCACTGACACTGAGAATCTCGGTACTCATCAGGCGCGCACCCTGGTCTGCCTAGGATCGAAGGCGTCGCGCAGCCCATCCCCGATAAAGTTCACCGAGAGCGCGATCGTGATGATGAAGAAGCCGGGCCACCAGAAGAGCCAAGGCCGGGTACTGAAAGCCGTTTGGTAGGTCGAGATCAGAAGTCCGAGAGAAGTGTCAGGTGGACGCACTCCGTAGCCCAGGAAGCTGAGAGCTGCCTCGATGAGAATCGCGGCCGCAATGGTGAGTGTTGCACTGACGATGATGGTGCCAATGGCGTTGGGAAGCATATGGCGGAAGATGATTCGGGTCGACGATGCACCCATCGCGCGCGCCGCCTCGACGAACTCCTTCTCTCGCAGCGAGAGGAACTCGCCTCTGACCAACCTGGCGAGCGACGTCCAGATCAACAACGACAAGACGACGGCTAAGAAGAAGGGGCCGCTTTCCCCGTAGGCATTTCCGACCACAGCGGCAACAATCAACACTGGGATCGTCAGAAGGAGGTCAGTGAAGCGCATAATCACCGCTTCTGACTTTCCACCGAAGTAGCCAGCGATGGCCCCTGCCAGCGTTCCCAAGACCGTCGAGAGAATCCCAATCACGAAAGCCACCATGAGCGAGATCTGAGTGCCGCGCATTGTCAACGCGAAATAGTCGCGCCCGATCTGATCCTGGCCAAAGGGGTGCTTACCTACCGACAGACCATCCCCGTCGAGATACGGGATGACATCCAAGGAGGGGTTGCCTTCGTCGACCAAGACCCCGGTCGACGTGTAGTCCAGCCCCCACCACCCAGGGACTGGCCCGAACCCGATGGATGTATACGAGATGAGAACCACGAACATCAGCGCGGCGAACCCAAGCATTGCCCCACGGTGCCTGAGGAATCGGCGCCGCACCATCTGCCCTTGCGTTCGTGCGGTGATCGTAAACTCACGTTCGGGGACCTGCATTCCAGGCGGTGTCCGGCCAGTCGGTGATGGGGTCAGCGGACTGGTCATGGCGTCCTCCGTGCTCGCATCGTGCTCATGTGAGCCGGATCCGGGGATCTAGAACGGCGTAACTGATGTCGGCGATCAGATTGAAGATCAGTACAGCAACGGCAGTCACGATGAACACACCCATGATTTGGTTGGTATCGAACTTGTTGAGCGCGGAGGTGAAGAGCACCCCCATGCCTTTCCAGCCGAAGACAGTCTCGGTGATGATGGCACCGCCAATCACCGCCCCGAAGTCCAGAGCAGCCAAAGTCGCGAGCGGGATCATGGCATTTCGAAAGGCGTGCCGCAGGACGACGGTTCGTTCTGTCAGCCCTTTGGCGCGCGCCGTACGCACGTAGTCAGCGTTCATCACCTCCAGCATCGAGGCCCGCGAGTAGCGACTGTAACCGGCAAATGAGATCAACATGATCGCGAGCGTCGGCAATAGCAAGTGAGTCGCAGTATCGAGGGTGACCTCCCAGAAAGTTCCCTCAAAGTTCGGCGTCTTGCTTCCGATAGTGGCGATGGGGCGCCCGTTCACCTCGTCAGAGTATGCAGCGAAACTAGAGACCGTCCGGTCCAAGAAGACCAAAAGACCAACGAGAAAGGAGGTGACAACCGAAGCACGGATCGCAGCTGCTCTGTCGATGTCGCCGAAAGTCAGCGCGATGCCCACGCCAATGGCAGTCACCAACGCGCTCAGGGCTAGCAGGGTCACCCAGGTCGGGTCACTCAGCAGTCCGTAGGCACCGTAGGCGACCGCCACCCCAACCACCGCAGTGGCCAGTGAGGTCGCAAGCACCCTCCGGTTCTCCAAGTTGGTAAAGAGGAGCGTGGCGCCGACCGCACAAGCGGCAGCACCCAGGGATACCAGTCCCGGACCCATGCCTGGATTGGCGAACCAGCCGGAAGCAACAAGGCCGGCAAACACCCCGACTCCGGCAATCCCAGCGGCGAGACCGGCAGCTACCCGTCGACGTCGGGATCCACCAACGATCGCGCTAAAGAAGAGCGCGCTGAGACCACCCATAACTACTGCGACCGGAAGGGTGACAGCTGGGTCGGCCAGCCAGTCATTGATGCGGATAGCACCAAACTCCTTGAGCAGCACCGCCACCCAGAAGATCGGAAGAGAGAAGAACAGAAACGCAGCGAAGGTGATCGTGTAGTCGAACGCGCTGTACTGACGGATCGCAGAGATGATTCCGATGGCCACACCGAGGATGATGGAGAGAACAGTGGCGGCCAGCACGAGCTGAAGCGTCGTCGGAAATGCGTCAGCGACCAGAGCCGTCACCGGCTGGTTGTTCAAGTTGAGACCGAGATCGCAGCCCGAGCCAGGCACCAGACACTGTGTCGCCCCACCGAGCCAGTTCAGGTATTGAACGAAGAACGGGTCGTCCAGACCAAGTGCATCAATCCGGTTCTCGATCAGCAAAGCCTTCTGGTCGGGATCGGTCACGGCGGTAAACTCCGCCAGCGGATCCCCGCTGAAACTCACAAGCGTGTACATCAGAAACGACGCTGCCAGCAGAATCAGCAGGGATGCTAGCAACCGACGGATGATATAGGCGGCCACTCAGCCTCCTCCCAGCGACGCGGTAGCTAATCAAGCAGTCTCTGCTGTCGGACACAGGTGGTGGTGCCTTACTGCGACGGCACCACCACCTGTTCCGTCGACCCTAGGAGATGTTCCAGTTCTGCATGTTCCAGGCGAGACCCGATTGCGTGGCGTTGTACTCCACACCCTCGGCGGCGGCGTCATAGGCGACGATGCCAGGGAAGGCGAACGCTGGAATGGTCGCCAGGTCTTCCCAGAGGATGGTCTCGATCTGGGTGATCAGATCTTGCTGAACGGCCAGATCAGATGTCTGGTTCAGCTGCTCGGTCAAATCGTCGACCTCCTTGTTCGAGTAGTTGCCGTAGTTGCTGCCGCCGTCGGTCGTGTAGATCTCAGACGACCCGGTCACCAGCGGTGATCCAGCCCAAGCGAAGAGCGCGATGTCGAAGGCGCCGGTGACGAGTGCGCCGCCAGCGTTGAAGAACGTCTTATCGCCTTCATCCTTGACGTCGAACCCCGCACCCTTCGGGCCACACGCATCGATGATCAACGCCGCCTCAGAGACACGACGGTCGTTCGGCACGATGTAACCCAGCCGAAGCTCGGTTCCCAGCGCGTTGTTGTCCTCGAGGATCTGCTTGGCCTGCGCGATGTCCTGAGATGCGTACTCCTCAGGGGTGATCGCTGCTGCAACTTCCTCATACTGAGGCTGGAACGGGAGGTAATAGCGCGAGTCGAGCACGATCGCCTCGGGGTTATCCGGCTTGATCAGGTTGTCCACGATCGTCTGCCTTGGCAGGCAAAGAGCGAACGCCTCGCGTAGCGCCTTATCCCCGAACGCACCGTCAAAGTTGAAGTCGTAGTGCTCGAAGGTGAACTGATCGTCCGATGCGAAGACAATCTGGTCTCCCAGCGCCTCTAACTGCTTCTTCAGGTCAGGGTTCGGCTGCGGGTCCATGGCCTGAATCTCGCCATTCTCCAACGCCTGAGCCTGAGAGGTCGCAGCGATGAACCGGATGACCACCGTGTCAGCCACTGGGGCTTCTCCGTAGAAGTTCTCGTTCGCCTTGAGCGTCAGACTGTTACCCGACTCCCACGTATCGAGCAGGTACTCGCCCGAAGCAGGCACTAGCGACGGATCTGGCAGCTCGCCGGGCTTGAAGACCCAACCCTTGGTCCAGAAGTCACCAGCCGCTTCTAGACCCTTGGTGTCATCCTCGTTGATCGCGGTGATCAGGTCGTCGATGCCGGCTTCCTTTTCGACGACGTGGGCCGGGAGAATCGCACCGAATTGGGCGACCCAGTCGGCGTATGGCTTGTCGTACGTAACGGAGAATTCCTTCTCGCCGTCGGCGCACTCAACCGTCTTGATGTCTTCGTAGCCGTCGGTGCTCACCGGCTTGAAGGTGTCGGTCTGCCCGCTCTGGGAGTACCAGGTAAGCCAGGCGTCGTCACAGTCGATCGGCTCGCCGTCGCTCCACACTGCGTCGTCGGCGAAGGCGTAGTCGATGGTCAGGGGATCGTCACTGACCTTCTCGTAACTACCGAAGACCTCTTCCGGCGCCACCGAACCATCGGGGGCGAAGTACCAGAAACCCAAAGTCACCCGGTTCATCGGGATGGCATTCTGGCTCGCATTGGTCGCTACCGTTGTGGTGTTGTACGCCTGCCACTCTTGCTCATAGGCATACGTAAAGGTCACGGGCTCGGTGGACGTGTCATCGGGGTCAACGGGGTCGGTACCGCCGCCCGTGCACGCTGCAAGAACCAGCGATGCTCCGGCGAGGACGGCCCACGCTGACGCTCTCTTACGCGTACTTCCCACTGCATCTCTCCCTGATCGAATGGAGGTATCTACGCCGGCTCAGGGTCCCTGATCCAGCGACCGCGCACGCCTCGATAGGCCAACTCGGTCGCCCGCACCCTAACAGCGAAAGGGGTACCTAGTGGCCCTCACCACGCCCTGACGTTACGAAGTCGCAACCCCACCGTCACCGGTTCGAGACACCCGAAAAGTACATACGAAGACTGGCTCGCCTATCGGGAGTCGCGCTTGGCCTGTCTTCTGGCGCCAGTCGCCAAGGTGGACGCGTTCCGCTTCTTCGTCGCGGGGGTGCGCTTCTTCGCTGGCGTCCGGCCCCTTCCGGATCCCGCCGTTGCTGACCCGCTGCGCCTAGGGTCGGCTGAGCCACTCTTAGCGGCCAGACGCTCCGCTTTCAACTCAGCGGCCGACTCCTTG
>JAJAYM010000021.1 GCA_027117675.1 Actinomycetes bacterium
ACCATCGACCACGACTCACCATGGGAGGCATATCCTTTGGCCGGATGGTCCCCGAGTCGCAAGAGCAGATCGTCGCGATGCGGCCCGGCCAGTGTGACGCCGCGTTGCAACTCGTCGCGTTCGACGCGCTCCAGCGTTGCGCGTAGTGCGACAGCGATCTCTTCACGTGCGCTGCACCCATCTAACGGAGACCCCTCACACCAGGACGCCTTGTAGTCGAGCCCGGCGTCTCCACCGGTCGGCGCGAGGTCGGAATACGCCTTCTGGACAGGGGCGCGTAGCTCGCTGATGAGCGCCAGCCGGGCTTCGAGAATTTCACTGCCTAGCTGCACGAGGTGGTCGTTCCAGACCGCCAAGGTCGTCGCATCGAAGGACCCGCGGGTTGCGGCTGCGCTTTTCAGTAGTGCGTTGCGCTGCTTGAGCATTCGGTCGTAGTCCGACTTCACACCGGCGAGCCGCGGGGTGCGCAGCATCATCAACGCATCGATAAATCCCCTGCGTGAGTCAGGGTCACCCCGCACGAGGCCGAGGTCTTCAGGTGCAAAAACCACCGCACGAAGGACGCCGAGCAAGTCACGTGGTCGCGGCAGTGGTGACTTGTTGATTCGGGCGCGGTTGCTCTTTCCCGGCACGATTTCGATCTCCAGAAGCAGCCGCCTGCCCAGTCTTTGCACCCCCGCGCGGACCACTGCACGCTCCGCTCCGTGTCGAACCAATGGGTGGTCCGATGC
The DNA here is from genome assembly GCA_027117675.1 of Actinomycetes bacterium. Classification (GTDB taxonomy): domain Bacteria; phylum Actinomycetota; class Actinomycetes; order JAHEKZ01; family JAHEKZ01; genus JAHEKZ01. The sequence goes on from JAJAYM010000021.1 coordinate 732, forward strand.
AACGCGATGACTTCCCAGGGTCGCGAGGTAGCCAATCGCCTCGACAATGTTGGTTTTGCCTTGGCCATTGCGTCCGATCAGCACCGATACGCCCGGCTCTAGGTCAAGCTGAACGAGCGAGTACGAACGGAAATCGACCAGTTCGAGAGCTGCGACGAACACCGCGGTCGGATCAGCCCGACAGACGCACGGGCATGATGAGGTAGCGGTAGGAGCCGTCACTTGGCGTCTCGGCCTCAACACGTCCGGCGATCACCGCCGGTTTGGTCGACGTGGTGAACGAGATCTCGGTATGCGCGGTTCCCAAGGCGCCGATGCCCTCCTGCAGGAACTGCGGATTGAACGCGATCGTCAGTGGATCCCCCGAGTACGAGCAGGACAACGTCTCCACTGCCTGTGCCTCATCGCCGGCTCCTGCTTCAACCATGAGCTGACCCTCCTCAAAGGAAAGCCGCACCGGGGTATTGCGATCAGCCACCAACGCGACCCGCTTGACCGTCTCAAGGAGTGCAGTTGACTCGACAACGGCCACCGACCCGGTTTCCGACGGCAGCAACGCCCGGTACTTGGGAAACTCACCGTCGAGAAGCCGGTTCGTTGTGCGGCGGCTCTCACTGCCGGCGGCTCCTTCAAATCCGATGAGACCCTCACCGGCGCCGCTCCCGCTCAGCGCGATGGTCACCGTGTCAGCGTCAGCGAGCGCCCGCGCCGTGTCAGCCAATGACCGTCCCTGCACGAGAGCGACCGTGGTCAGGTCGGTGCGACCTGGAGACCACATCAACTCACGTACTGCGAGGCGATACCGATCGGTGGCGGCCAGCACCAAGCGGTCGCCTTCGAACTCGACGCGAATCCCAGTCAGTACCGGAAGCGTGTCGTCAGGACCGACGGCGACAGCCACCTGCGCGACCGCAGTGGCGAAGATGTCGCCGCTGAGTGAACCCGCGGAGTCTGGCATGACAGGTAGCGAAGGGTAGTCCTCGCGTGGAAGCGTCTGAAGGCTGAACCTGGCACTTCCGCAGACCAGCTGGGCCTTGCGTTCGCTCTCTTCTGTGGCGACCTCAATCGGACGGTCGGGAAGGCTGCGGGTGATGTCAGCCAGTAGCCGACCAGAGACCAAGATCGAACCCGGTTCGCTGACGTCAGCTGGTACCTCGACTCGCGCCGAAACTTCGTAGTCGAACGAGCTGAGCGTCAGACCGCCACCTTCGGCGTCAATCAAAAGCCCGGCGAGAACAGGCAGTGGTGGCCGGGTAGGCAGGCTGCGCGCCGCCCAGGCAACTGCCTCGGCGAAAACGTCGCGTTCGACGCGGAACTTCACGAAAGATCCTCCGGGTTAGGGCGTGAGAGGCCAGATGTTCGAGGGTACCGGCATCGGCATCGTTACTCTACGTGACCGGCCCATCGAACCGGGTGGGTGACTGACCGCGGTGTTTGAGTGATGTGATGAAGGAGTACTCGTAGTCGTCGTCGGTGCTGTGGACAATGGGGATGGACGACGTCGGCGCAGGTCAGCACGGTGAGTCTGGCCCACAGGGGGTTGTGTCATTGGCCCCAATTCCAAGTGACGACCGGTGGACGAGAATGTGAACGAGCCGTAACGTCCACCGGTCATCCCCAGGTAACACCCCAGAATTGGCAGATAGTCCACAGGGTTGTCCCCAGCGTGTGTACCCAGCGTGATCGCTGGACATGAACCCTGCGTCACGATCGCTAGCCTTGCCGAGCCTGAGACTTGATCCGGTTCGTCAGCTCGGTGACCTGGTTGTAGACGCTCCGCCGCTCGGCCATCAACTGGCGGATCTTACGGTCGGCGTGCATCACCGTGGTGTGATCGCGGCCCCCGAACTGTTGCCCGATCTTTGGCAGCGACAGATCGGTGAGCTCGCGGCAGAGGTACATGGCGATTTGACGAGCATTCACGAGGACGCGTGAGCGGCTGGAGCCACAGAGGTCGTCCAACGTCAGGCCGAAGTATGCCGCCGTTTGGGCCATGATCAGGGCACTGGTGACCTCAGGGCCGCTGCTTTCGGGGATGAGGTCCTTCAACACGATCTCGGCCAGTGCGAGATCGACGGGCTGTCGGTTCAGGCTGGCGAAGGCGGTGACGCGGATGAGGGCACCTTCGAGCTCGCGGATGTTGGTGGCGATCTTGCTGGCGATGAACTCCAAGACCTCTGGTGGCGCCTGAAGTTTTTCTTGTGCGGCCTTCTTACGAAGGATCGCGATTCTGGTCTCGAGGTCAGGGGGTTGCACGTCAGTGGTGAGCCCCCACGTGAAGCGGGTACGCATGCGATCTTCAAACCCCGACAGCTGCTGCGGTGAGACGTCGCTGGTGATGACGATCTGCTTGTTGGCAGTGTGCAGTGTGTTGAACGTGTGAAAGAACTCTTCCTGCGTCTGAACCCGGCCTTGCAGGAACTGGATATCATCGATCAACAGGACGTCGATATCCCGGTAACGACGTTGGAACGCTTGAGCTTTGTCGTCGCGGATCGAGTTGATGAAGTCGTTGGTGAACTCTTCGGAGCTGACGTAGAGGACGCGCGTGCCGGCGTACAGGTTGCGCGCGTAGTGCCCGATCGCGTGCAACAGGTGCGTTTTACCGAGCCCGGACCCGCCGTAGATAAAGAGTGGGTTGTAGGCCTTTGCTGGTGCCTCAGCCACGGCGACCGCTGCGGCATGGGCGAATCGGTTGCTGGCACCGATCACGAACGTGTCGAAGGTGTACTTCGGGTTCAGGCGTGAGTCAGAGTCGAAGCGAGGGACAGGTGACCCGGTTCCAGGGCGTGCTAACGAGTCGTCGGGTACCCGGACGGCGTCAGCGGCCAGCGTCTCGGCGTCTAGTTCATCGTCAGAGCTCGACACATCACTGGCCAACTCAGGTTCGACGGTGACCGCGATCCGCACCTCACGGCCCAGCTCTCGTGAGAGAACCTCGGTGACGTGCGGTCGGAGCCGACTCTCGATGAGGTCTTTGGTGAACTCGTTCGGGGCGGCCAACAGCGCGGTGTCTTCGACGACGCCGACCGGGCGGGTGAGGCGCAAGAACGCACCTGCCTGCGGGCCGGCCTCATCGGCCAAGGTGTCGAGCACCCGGGTCCAGACGGCGGCCAGATCTTGGGTCTGTGTGGTCACAGGCGCCCTTCCACTTCTCCCCGAACTCTTCTGCGAGCCGTCGTCCACAACCAAAGACCGCAGGTCAGGGCCTAGATCCACACGTTCATCCACAGGCTGTGGGTGAGACAGATCGACGCCATCTGGTCGGGGTCGGCCGGTGGCCGGTTGACCGGAGTGCGCGGGCGGACGTTACCGGGCTGAACGTGTCGCGTCCAGCGGTTGTCCACAACTAGCCCCACCGTAGCGAGCCTTCCCCGGCGTGTCTCCCCCGACCCCATCGGGAGTTCTGAAAAGATAAGCAGTTGTCTTGCCGACAGTCGTCCCCGGTTTGACCACTGCGGGGGCCGACGTTGTACCGTAGGGCGTTCATGCCCAGCGGGGGCCGTCCCCGCCCTGCCAGTCAGACCTCGGAGCCCCTCGTGTCCAAGCGTACGTTCCAGCCCAACAACAGGCGTCGGGCCAAGACCCACGGGTTTCGGCTCCGGATGCGCACTCGCGCTGGCCGTTCCATCCTTTCGGCGCGCCGCCGTAAGGGCCGCACTCGTATCGCTGCCTGACCGGTGCTGCCAGCGGCTCATCGCATGCGCCGGAGCGTCGACTTCTCGGCCGCGGTCAGGGGTCGCCGTGCGTCGGCGCCGACTCTTGTGCTTCACGTGAGGTCGAGGCGTGAGGGCGCTGAGCCGGCTCGCATGGGGTTGATCGTCAGCAAGGCGGTCGGTAACGCCGTCGTCCGAAACCGGGTAGCTCGCCGGCTGCGTGCCGTTTGTGCCGCGGAAATCTCGACGTGGGAAGCTGGAGATCTCGTGGTGGTGCGGGCGCTACCTGCGGCCGGTGCGGCCAGCTCGGCTGCACTGGCCAGCGATCTGCATCAGGCGGCCGCCCGGGTTGGCTTGGCCGGGGAAGCCGGTACCCGGCCGTGAACCCACGACGAGTCCTGCTTGCCGTGGTCCTCGCCCCACTTTGGGTCTACCGGCGGGTGATCTCACCGCTGACGCCCCGGCACTGCCGGTACTACCCGTCCTGCTCGGCCTATGCCGAGGATGCCGTCAAGACGCACGGCGTCCTGCGCGGCAGTTGGCTCGCACTTCGCCGGCTGGGTCGGTGCCACCCGTGGACCCCCGGCGGCGTCGACCACGTTCCACCGAGACAAGCCACGCGTGGCAGCGAGCTGCCGGCGTCCCCAGTGACAGGAGCGTGACCTGTGGGTCTTCTTGATCCGCTCTATTGGATCGTGTCGTGGGTGCTGGTGGCCTGGCACTCGTTCTGGAGCCGGATTTTCCCGCCGGAGAGCGGTGCGGCCTGGGCGTTGGCCATCGTTGGCCTCGTTGTCGTGATCCGAGTGCTGCTGATCCCGCTCTTCGTCAAGCAGATCAAGGCCCAGCGGGCGCTGCAGATCCTGCAGCCGGAGATCAAGGCGATCCAGAAGCGGTTCAAGGACGACCGGCAGAAGCAGTCAGAAGAGATGATGAAGCTGTACCGCGAGAACGGGACGAACCCCTTCTCGTCGTGCCTGCCGATCCTTTTGCAGATGCCGATCTTCTTCGCGCTGTTCCACGTGCTCAGCTACGGCGTCCAGAAACAGAACCCGGTCGGGGTGATGGACGCGGAGTTGGTGGCTCAGGCCGGCCAGGCGACAATCTTCGGCGCCTCGCTGGACGCGACCTTTTTGTCAGCAGATGACCTTAATGCGAAGATTGTCTCGATGGTTCTGATCCTGCTGATGACCTTGACCACCTTCATCACCCAGAAGCAGCTTCTGGTCAAGGGGATCGCCAACGCCGAGTCCAACCCCTTCCTGCAGCAGCAGAAGCTGCTGGTCTACGTGTTTCCGCTGATGTTCGCCGTCTTTGGCATCAACTTCCCGATCGGTGTGCTCATCTACTGGCTCACCACGAACATTTGGTCGATGGGCCAGCAGTACTACGTGATCCGGAACAACCCAGCTCCTGGCAGCAAGGCCTATGAGGAGTGGGAAGAACGGCAGGCACGCAAGGCCGCCAAGAAGTCGGGGCAGGCGGGAGCGGCACCGTCGGTCGTTGAGGAAGAGGCGCCGCCAGAACCCAAGGTGGTCCGGAACCAGCCCAAGCGCAAACGACGGAGTCAACGCAAGGGGCGTTCCGGCGGAGCCGAGCCCAGCCCGAACGAGGAGACACCATGAGTGAGACCAAGAGTGAGACCAGCGAAACCGTCACCAGCGAAGAAGGCGTGACCGCCGCTGAGCCGGCCAGCCCAGCGCCGTCACTGGCCGAGCGGCTCGAGCGTGAGGGTGACGTCGCCGCCGACTACATCGAGGAACTGCTCGACATCGTCGACATCGACGGTGACATCGACATGGATGTTGAGGGCGAGCGGGCCATGGTCTCCCTCGTCGGCGGCAATCTGGACCATTTGGTGGGGGTCGAGGGCGCCGTCGTCGACGCGCTGCAAGAGCTCACCAGGCTCGCAGTGCTGCGCGAGACCGGGGAGCGCAGCAGGTTGATGCTTGACATCGCCGGCTGGCGGCAGGGCAAGCGTGAGGCGTTGACGGTGGCTGGCAGCACCGCGGCGACGACGGCCAAGGAGTCAGGCGAGCCGGTCAGCCTTGAGCCGATGACGCCCTTCGAGCGCAAGATCGTGCATGACGCGGTGGCCGCAGCTGGTCTGACCAGTGAATCTGAGGGCCAGGAGCCGAACCGCTACGTCGTCGTTCTCCCTTCCTGAACGACGATGGAACGCCCGGCGTTTCACGTGAAACGGTGAGTCCGGTAACAGCGCAGCCGGCTCCGCCCGACGCCGTCCAGCGCTTCGGAGCCGCAACGCTGCTGGTCGAGCGGTACGCGGGTTGGCTCAGCGGTCCTGGCGTGGAGCGGGGCATCATCGGACCTCGGGAAGCTGGCCGTATCTGGCCGCGCCACCTGCTCAACTGTGCTGTCCTGGAAAAGCACCTGCCGGCGTCCAGCTCCGTTTGCGACCTTGGGTCGGGCGCCGGCCTTCCCGGAGTGGTGCTGGCGCTGCTGCGTTCGGACTGCAGGTTCGTTCTTCTGGAGCCGCTGTTGCGGCGGGCCACCTTCCTCGAGGAGGTCGTGGCAGACCTGGGGCTCGGCGACGTCACCGTTCTTCGCGCCCGCGCCGAGGACTACGCCAGCGAGCGGCCGGCGCACGACGTGGTCGTTGCCAGGGCCGTCGCCCCGCTGGACCGGCTCGCCGGCTGGGCGTTCCCGCTGTTGCGGCCGGGGGGCGTCTTGCTGGCCCAGAAAGGGAGCGCAGCAGCCGACGAGCTTGCGGACGCCGCACCAGTTCTTGATCGATGGGGGGCTGTTGACCGAGAGGTCATGGTGTCTGGCGAAGGCGATAACGTGACCCACATCGTCCGAACAGCCCGCCCAGCGGAGGATGCATGATCGAAGACCCGCCAGCGCCCACCGAGATGGTCTATCCATTGAGCCCGACCGACTCCGGTGTTTCACGTGAAACGACGCCCGAGGACGAGACGCCGATCGCCGCCGCCGCTGCTGCGGCCGCCCGGATCCCCCGCGGCCCCACTGAGATGTGGCCGCGGCCGGTCTCGACGCGGGTCCTCACCGTCGCCAACCAGAAGGGGGGCGTCGGAAAGACCACCTCGACGGTCAATATCGCCGCAGCCCTTGCCCTGCACGGTATCCGCGTCCTGGTCATCGACCTCGACCCACAGGGAAACGCGTCGACGGCGCTCGCCGTTCCGCACCACGCGGGGGAGCCGAGCGTCTATGAGGTGCTGGTCAACGGACAGCCACTGGTGTCGGCCCTGCACGAAGTCGAGGCGGTACCGGGCCTCGCCTGCATTCCAGCCACCATCGATCTGGCCGGGGCCGAGATCGAGCTGGTCTCCCTGGTGGCCAGAGAGAGCCGGTTGCAGCGTGCGCTGACGGTGCTGCTGCAGGAGGCGGAGGCAGCGGGACAGCGGTTCGACTTCGTCCTCATCGACTGCCCGCCCTCGCTGGGGCTGCTCACCATCAACGCCTTTGTGGCGGCCAGCGAGGTGCTGATTCCGATCCAGTGTGAGTACTACGCCCTTGAGGGTCTCGGGCAGCTCGTTCGCAACGTCGAGCTCATCCAATCGCACCTCAACCCCGATCTAGCGGTCTCCACCATCTTGCTGACTATGTATGACGGGCGCACCCGGCTCGCCGCCCAGGTGGCCGACGAGGTGCGCGAGCACTTCGGAAGTGTCGTGCTGGCCACCGCGATTCCACGATCTGTCCGCGTGTCGGAGGCGCCGAGCTATAGCCAGACGGTTCTGACCTACGATCCTGGAAGTAGCGGGGCGCTCTCCTATCTGGAGGCCGCCCGCGAGATGGCCCACCGGGTCGTCTCACCAGCGGAGGGTGGTGCAACTGCATGACCGACAAGAAGCGCGGGCTCGGACGCGGGCTCGGCGCGCTGATCCCAAGCGCCCCTGGCACCCGGACGTCGCTAGGCCCGTCTAGTTCTGGGTCACAGGTGGTTGCCGACGCGCTGTTGACGCCGTCCGCTCCGGTCGCGGCGGCAGTAGAGATCGAAGTGCTGCACACCCCCGACGACGCCGCCGCGGGCCTGGCGCACTACGCCGAGATCCCGGTCGACCACATCAGCCCCAACCCGCGGCAGCCGCGTCAGGTCTTCGACGAGGAGTCGCTCGGCGAACTCGTCTTCTCACTGCGCGAGGTCGGGCTTTTGCAGCCGATTGTGGTGCGACCGGTCGGCGATGACCGGTTCGAGCTGGTGGCTGGTGAGCGGCGCTGGCGGGCCGCTCGCCAGGCCGGCTTCACCACGATCCCGGCCATCGTCCGCGATACCGCCGACGATGTGCTGCTGCGCGACGCCCTGCTGGAGAACCTGCACCGTGCGCAGCTGAACCCGCTGGAAGAGGCCGCCGCCTACGGCCAGCTGCTCAACGACTTCGGGTGTACTCAAGAAGAGCTAGCCGCTCGGATCGGCCGTTCCCGCCCGCAGGTCAGCAACACCCTGCGGCTGCTCCGACTCCCTGCCGGCGTCCAGCGGCGGGTCGCCGCCGGGGTGCTCTCGGCCGGCCATGCGAGGGCGCTGCTGGGGCTGGAGACCGCAGCTGACCAGGAGCGACTCGCCGGGCGGATCGTCGCCGAGGGGCTGTCGGTGCGCACCGTCGAAGAACTGGTCGCGATCGGGGAAGTGGGATCGGATAAATCATCCCGAACTAGGGCAAAGAGGCCGCAGAATCCAGCACTCGCCGACGTGGCAGCGGCACTATCGGATGAGCTCGAGACGCGGGTAACGGTCGACCTCGGGCGATCCAAAGGCAGCATCACCATCACCTTCGCCTCTGTCGACGATCTCGAGCGCATCGTCGCGGTCATCGCTCCTTCGGTGTCGCAGGCGCTGCGGGGTGGCGGGTGAAGGCGCGCACCGTGGCCGCTGTCGGCGTCGGGTTCGCACTCGGTGCCCTGGCAGCCTTCGCGCTGTCGCTGATCCGTCGCTCGCGGCCGATCGATGCAACCGGCTACCAGCCGCCAACGCCAACTGGCGGCCCAGCGGCCGGCGTCGCGTTCTAGGGCAGCAGTCGGTCAGCTGACTGCGGTCGGCAGCTGAACCACGTTGGACCGCAGATCGGTCGTTGGCTGATACAGCTGCTGCAGCGCGACCACAACAGCACCGGCGATAGTGTCGCGCAGCGCTGGCTCGGCGAGCCTGGCGGCATCTCCTGGGTGTGTCAGATACCCGACATCGATCCGCACGGCCGGCATCCGGGTGCGTTGGAGCATGTCCCACGTCTTGGCGTCGCTATGTCCATCGAGCAGGTCCGTTCGCGCCACAATCTCGCGTTGGACTAGGTCGGCGAATGTCTCACCGATCACCGAGTGCGTCGCTGGTGTTCTGCTGCTGCCGTAATAGAAGGTCGCCACTCCTTGGGCGCGCCGGCTGTCGTGGCCGTCGGTGTGGATTGAGATGACGAGGTCGGCGTTGACGTCGTTGGCGAAGGCGGCTCGTTCGGCCTCAGACGCAGCCGGTGTGTCGGGGTTCGTACCACGAGTCAGGAAGGCGGTGACACCAACGGCCCCAAGACGCCCCTCGATCCGAGAAGCGAGATCAGCAACGATGTCGGCCTCGGACAAGCCGTTTGCGCAGATACCAGCGTCGGGGCCACCGTGACCGGGGTCGATCACGATGACCTTGCCGGCCAGCCCAGGACCGCGGTGGTGCAGGCGTTCTGCTTCACGGATGCGATGTGGTTCGCCACCGACAACGGTGCGCGCCAGCTGATCCAAAGATCGAAACGTCACCGGTCCGCACAGACCGTCTGCGGGAATGCCGAGATTGCGCTGGAGTTCTTTGAGGCCGCGCTCGGTGTCGGGGCCGAAGATTCCGTCGATGCGACCGGGGTCGAACCCGAGGTCGTGAAGGCGGTTCTGTAGCGCGGCGACGTCATCGCCATGTTGCATGTGGCGGGTGCCATACCGGAGCACCCGGTCGCCGAGCGACCAGCGAGCACCGTCGAGCTGTCGCCAGGTGGAGAGCCCCACGATGCCGTCGGCGATCAGTCCACGCTGCTGTTGGAACGCTCGGACCGCACGCTCGACCGCCTGGTCGAAGGGGGCGTCCCATTCGCTGCTGGTTCGCTCAGCCGGTTCGCTGTCGAGCAGCCCGAGCAGGGCGAGATGGTCGCGGATCTGGGCAACCGCTGGACCGTGGTCGCCGAGCCGGTACGACTGCTGCGTCACGACACCTCCGGCGCTCTCGGGCCCTAGCGGGACGGTGGGTCAGCCCAGGGTAACCCTGCGAAGCGCAGACCCTAGCGTGCCGGCGCGTCTTGGGCGAGCCACGTTGACCGTCAGAGGAAATCGGCCAGATCTGACAGCAGTGACTGCTTCGGCTTGGCGCCGACGATGGTCTTGACCACCTGACCGCCCTGGTACACCGCGAGCGTAGGGATCGACGTCACTCCGGCCATCGCTGCGGCCTGCGGGTTCTCGTCGACGTTGAGCTTGGCGATCGTCAGTTTGTCGGCATGTTCAGCCGCGATCTCCTCGAGGATCGGGGCGACCATGCGGCAAGGACCGCACCACTCAGCCCAATAGTCAACGAGCACGGGCTTGTCGCTCTTGATGACGTCGGCGTCGAAGCTGGCGTCAGTGACGACGATGGTGGACTGGCCCATGGGGGGTCTCCTCGGGGTGGCCGTGTGGGTGATCGGGGTGATCGTGGGCGGGGTCAGGCGGTGGCGTCGGCCAGCGGTCGCTGGGCGTCTTCAAGTGCAGCGAGGTGACGTTCGGCGTCGAGGGCAGCTGCGCACCCGGTGCCAGCGGCGGTGATCGCCTGGCGATAAGTGTGGTCAACGAGGTCGCCGCAGGCGAAGACCCCTGGCAGGTTCGTGAGCGTCGTGCGGCCTTGCACAAAGACGTAGCCCTCGTCATCGAGGTCGACCTGGCCTCTGATGAGTTCGCTGCGTGGGTCGTGGCCAATGGCGACGAAGACGCCGGTGACGTCGATGTCGCGCTCGACCCCGGTGCCGGTGTCGCGCAGCCGGAGGCCGGAAACCTTTTCGTCACCGAGCACATCAGCCACCTCGCTGTTCCAAGCGAACGAGATCTTGGCGTTGGCGTTGGCGCGGTCGACCATGATCTTGCTGGCGCGCAACTCGTCGCGGCGGTGCACGACGGTGACCGAGTCGGCGAACTTGGTGAGGAATGTCGCTTCTTCGATGGCCGAGTCGCCACCACCGATAACGGCAATGTTCTGCCCGCGGAAGAAGAAGCCGTCGCAGGTGGCGCACCACGAGACACCGCGTCCGGAGAGCCGCTTCTCGTTTTCCAGCCCGAGCTCGCGGTAACCAGAGCCCATGGCGAGAATTACGGACTTGGCCTGGTGAGTCGACCCTGATCCGACGGTGACTTGCTTGATCGCACCGGTGAGGTCGACCGACACGACATCGTCACTGACGACCTCAGCGCCGAACCGAATCGCTTGCTGACGCATCTGCTCCATGAGCGCTGGTCCCATGATGCCGTCGGCAAAACCAGGGTAGTTCTCGACATCGGTGGTGTTCATCAGCGCGCCGCCGGCGGTGACCGAACCCTCGAACATCAGGGGAGCCAGGTTGGCGCGTGCGGTATAAACCGCGGCGGCGAACCCGGCGGGACCCGATCCGATGATGATGACCTCGCGGATCTCGCTCACCGCGGTGCTCCCTCGTCTGTCAGTGTTCGTCGATGGCTGCCGCCAACCGCGGTCCGTATCATCTAACGGAGTTTAGGGGCGCCGACATTCCCGTTCGATCGGGGCACGGGCGCGTTCACCTAGGCGCCCGTCAACGAGCAACCGTCGCGAAGTAGATCAGGGGTTCGTCGGGGATTGAGCAGTCGGGGTCGATGACCCACACGTCGACCAGGGTCGGATCCGGATTTGGCATGACGATGATCGCGGCCGGCTCGCCCTCCCACTTGCCGATGTCGATAGCCAGCGGCGGCACCCCGACTACGTCGGGGATGTATCCCTCCAGACAGGCTTGCGCAGCGGCCGGGTCAGTGGCCAGCGCCGCAGTGAGAGCGCCGTTCGGGTCGCTCGACTCATCCTGGGTCGATGGGGATGTCGTTGCCGTTCCCTGAGCGGTGGGGACCGGAGAGGGAGATAAGGTTCGCCGAGCTGCGACGAGCTTGGTGACCTGATCGTCGAGGGCATCGGCGTCGTACGTGGTCCTGGACCGGGTAGCGGCGTAAGCATCCATGGTCAGGTCGCTGGGCCCGTCTTCGGCAGCCAGGGGTCCGCCTGAGCTGTCAGAGAAGGTGGAGTTGCCGCTGCTGCTGAGAACGTTGGGGACAACGATGGCGCCAAGGAGGGCGC
>JAJAYM010000022.1 GCA_027117675.1 Actinomycetes bacterium
GCGAAGACGCTCACATCACCGAACTGAGTGGCGACGTTGAGCAGTGTGAACGCGCCAAGGATCGAAATCCCGCCAACAGCCAGAGGCAGGCTCGCCGCCGCAAGGCTGCCGAAGACAATCACCAGCAGGATGAGCAACACCGGAAAGGAAAGCATCTCGGCGCGCGCAAGGTCTTCCTCGATCTGGCTGTTGATGTCGACAAAGGTCGCCACCTCTCCCCCGCGGTAGGTGTCGACGCCGGGAACCACCAGCGCGTCGGCCACCTCGAGATACGCCTCTTCGCGTTCAGCCTCGGTGTCACCGGCCAACGCCAACGTCGCAAAGGTGGTGTCGCCATCGTCGGAGACGAACCCTGGGGCACGGTCGGTACTCCAGTACGACGTCACCGCGACCGCGGCCGAGGCCGGAAGGTTTGCCAGCGTCTGCTCGACGTCGGCACGGTCCGTCACGTCGCTGCCCTGGTACACGACCACGACGTCACCGGAGACGTGACCGAATGTCTCGTCGATCACCTCAGCGGCGACCGCCGACTCCGCGTCAGGGTCCTCGAAGCCCCCGTCGGCGAGGGCGCCGAAGACGCCGGTCCCCCAGAACACCGCAACGGCGACAAAGAGACCGGTCAGCGCCAGGACGGCGCGGCGACGGCGGTAGACGAGGTATCCAAGTCGTTCGAACAGCATGGCGGGCCCCTCTCGGCCAAAGGTGGCGGTAGCGTGGATGTTCACGCTCGTGAATGCCGTTTACAGTTATGTGCGTATACTATGGGAACACCGTAAACTTTTGTCAACCCCGTTCGCGAAGGAATCGTGAACTCGACTGAAGGAGGCTCCATGGGCGCCCAGACATCCCCGGCACTTCCGGTGCCTACCCGACGGCAACGGCTACGCGAGCAGACCCAGAACGAGATCAAGGCGGCCGCCCGCGCCCAGCTCGTCAGCAACGGCCCGGGAGGCGTCCAACTTCGCGCCGTTGCTAGGGACGTCGGGCTAACCGCACCAGCCCTCTATCGCTACTTCCCGAGCCTGGAAGAGCTCGTCGAGGCCCTGACCGTCGATCTCTTCGACGAGCTGTGCGACGTCATGGAGGGTGCTGCGGCTCCAGCTGCCGACCCGTTCGCCCGGATGCTGGAGCTGAGCCGTGCCTTTCGCCGGTGGGCGATGCAGCACCCGCACGAGTTCGGGCTGCTCTTCGCCAGCCCCCCGACGGCACTCGGTCAGCAACCGACCAACGCCTGCCAACAGGCCAGCGACCGGTTCGGAAACCTCTTCGCCAGCGCCTTCATCGCCATCTGGGACGCCGCACCGTTCCCGGTGCCTGCAGATGACGAGGTGGAGCCCGCAATGACCGCCGGCCTGATGCCCTACCGGACGTGGCTGGTCGCCAACGTCGCTCCCGACATGCCGCTCGGCGCTGTTGTGCGCTTTTTGGAGGGTTGGGTTCGGATCTTCGGCTGCGTCGCGATGGACGCCTTCGGCCACCTCTCGTGGGCGATGCCAGATGGCGAGCCGATGTTCGAGCAGGTCATGTCCAGTCTGGCCGAGATGGTCGGACGCCCCGACGCATACGTTCCGCCGAAGGCTTCGGTCTAGAGGTCCAGGCCAGTCAGCACCATGACGCGCTCTTCGCTGAAGTCGGTCATGGCGTAAGCGACTCCCTCGCGCCCCACGCCGGACTCCTTGACCCCGCCGTAGGGCATTTGGTCGGCACGGTAGCTCGGGACGTCGCCGATGATGACCCCGCCGACGTTCAACTCGGCGAAGAACCGGAACGCGGTTGCGGTGTCCTTGGTGAACACTCCGGTCTGCAGACCGAAGCGTGAGGCGTTGACCGCTGCGATTGCACCATCAGCACCGTCGACAGGTGCCAGGACGACCACTGGGCCGAAGACCTCCTCGCACCACACCTTCGCGTCCGCCGGCACGTCGACCAGCACAGCCGGCGAGACCGTCGCACCGTCGCGCACCCCTCCGGTGAGAAGTTTCGCGCCGGCTTCGACGGCCTCCTCGATCCAGGAGACCACGCGGATTGCAGCCTGCTCGTCAACCAAAGGTCCGACGTCGGTCGCGACGCCGTCGCCGCCACCTGTCGCGAAGCTGTCGACCTCGCTCACCACCCGGGCGACGACGTCGTCGTAGATGGGGCGGTCAACCAGAACGCGTTGAACGGAAATGCACGATTGACCGGCTTGGTAGTTGGCAAACAGCGCGATCCGCTCCGCCGCCCAGGCAATGTCCGTCTCGGCACCAAAATCTGAAAGCACTACCGCGGCCGCGTTGCCGCCAAGCTCGAGCACGACGTGCTTGTGGGGCACCGCTTGGCGAATCGAGTGTCCGACTGGAGCCGATCCGGTAAACGAAATGATCGGCAAGCGCGAGTCGGCGACGAGCGCCGGCATCTGATCGTTCGGTACCGGCAGCACCGACCACATGCCAGCCGGCAAGCTGGTCTCGGCGAGTAGCTCGCCAAGTACCAACGCCGACAATGGCGTCGCCGGAGCTGGCTTGATGAGGATCGGTGCACCGACAGCCAATGCCGGCGCGACTTTGTGGGCGACGAGGTTCAGCGGGAAGTTGAAGGGGGCGATCCCCAGCACCGGACCCTTCGGTACGCGCTTGACCAATGCCAGGCGCCCGGAACCAGCGGCCTCAGTGTCCAGACGCTGGACGTCCCCACTCCAGCGCCGAGCTTCCTCGGCGGCGAACCGGAAAACGCTGGCCGCCCTGGTCACCTCGATGCGAGCCCACTTGATCGGCTTGCCATTCTCGGCGGTGATGAGCGCAGCGATCTCCTCGTGGCGTTCCAAGAGCCGGGAGGCCACGTGCCCGAGCGCCTCGGCTCGCTCTCCCAGGGAGAGTCGCCTGGCCGGGCCTTGCGCAGCATCCAGTGCGGCGACTGCTTCTTCAACCTGGGCGTCGGTCGGGACGCAGCCGCTGGCCACGCACTGGCCGTCCGGGCCTCTGACGTCGAGCTGATCGTGTCCATGGGCGAGCCGGCCGGCAAGCCAGAACGGCAGCGGGCGCGCGTCTGCAGACGACATGACATTCCTGAACGGTGGGGACCTTTGCACGGTGCGGGCCTTCCCACGCTAAGCAGCCCGCCCGGCACCCTCGTTGTGCAAACCAGCTAAGTTGCTACCTTGACTTAGCCGTTGTGTCTAGTCCAGGGCGTCAGTGGCATCTCGGTCACGCACGGCTAACGCCACCCAGAGCTCAGCACGCAGGTCTGGGTCGTCCAGGGACCGTTCAAGGAGATCCTCCACGCGTCGCATCCGATAGCGGAGCGTATGGCGATGAACTCCGAGCGTGGTGGCCGCAGCGTCCCACTGGCCGTGGTGGGCGAGCCACGCCCGCACTGAGGCAACGAGGTCGCCCCGCACCCGGCTCTCCAACGGCCCGAGAAGCGCATCGGCGAACCCGCGCGCTGCCTCCTCGTCGACCAGTCCAACGAGTCCATCCCGGGCGAGGTCGCCAAACGCTCGAACACCGCCGGCGCCAGCAGCCGCCAACGCCCGACGACCCTGCCGAAGGCCATCACCGAGCGCCGCGACGGGTACGACGTCACTGATCCCCCAAGCGATGGCTCCGGTCGTCGTCCCCGGTGCTGGGACTGGCGGCTTCGGCAGCGCCGACGCCGGCTGCAGCACCACCACCCGGCCGTCGTGCAGCGCCGCACCTCGCCAACCTTCTGACGCGTCGGCCTCTTCGACGTGCTCGACCAACGCCAGTAGATCGGCGGGCAACCCATCGGCAACGAGAACGCGCACCGGTCCGGCGAGCAACTCGTCCCATCCAACGCCTGCGACCGGTAGCCGCTCGGCCGGGATACCGTCGGCGAGCAGGGCGAGCAGGGCCGATCGCAGCTCGCGCCTTGCAGTATCCGTGCCGACCGACCGCTCCATCGCTAACGAGACAAGCGCAACGCCAACATTGACCAGAGCGAGGTCGGCAGTGGCAAAGTGCTCGGTTCTAGCAACAGCGAGAAAGCCCCGCACTCGACCTGCCGGCGCCAACGGTTGCAAAACGACATGAGCGTTCGCTACCTCGATGGCAGCTGAACTCCGTGGACCACGCTGGCGCATTCGCTCAACCTCGGGGCCGATCAGGTCCACCCACCCGGCTGCCTCGCGCGGTGCGGCGTGCAGCAAGCGTCCGGCCGGATCGAGGAGCACGAGGTCAGCGCCGAGCACCAGGGAGAGCCTGGCCACCACGGCGGCCGCGCCTTCTGGGGCTAGCGCCGCCCTGGTGAGATCGCGCTGGGCCTCGACGGTTTTGGTGACGGCCTCATATTCGGCGGCGGCGAGCAGGTCCGAAATGGCTCGGCTGACCGCCATGAAGGGGGTCGGCTCTGGCACTTCCACCAACGGCAGGCCAACCGCGTCGGACGCGGCCACCAGTCCGGCTGGCACCCGGTCGTGGGTCAGCCCCACCCCGATGCCCATGGCACTGACGCCAGCACAACTGAGTCGATCGACAAATCCTGTCCAGTCGTCGTCGCCAAGCCGAAGACCGGTGGTGAGCAACAGTTCGCCACCATCGAGGTAGGGCGTTGGATCCTCCAGCTCGCTGACCGCCACCCAGCGCACCGGAGCGTCGATGGCGACCCGGCCAGCTCGCAGGACCAAGCCGAGAGCGGGGATGTCGAGGACCGTCCGGACCGTGGGGGCGACCATCTGGCCTCCTCATGTCGACGGGCGCCGGTGTGCGCGCTGCGCGGACCGGATGGACAGTTTGTCCCATGGTAGTCCCTGATTTGTCCATTTCGGCGCGGAGGCAGGGGTTGCCTTACCGCCTTACAGTGACTAAGCACCCACGGCGAGACGACCGGCATCCGGTCACCGCCGACGTCACCCGAAAGCGAGTCCGACCATGTCAGCAGCGACGCCGTCAGCAGCGACGACTACTCCCACGCCCAGCCGAGGCGGCCCCGACCTGCCACAAGAACGCCGCGTGCTCACGGCCATCCCTGGCCCAAAGTCGCTAGAGCTCCTCGCCCGCAAAAAGTCTGCCGTCTCTGACGGTGTCGGGACCGTCCTTCCGGTCTTCATCAAAGCCGCCGGAGGTGGCGTTTTTTGAGCCGGAGGACGCAACACACAGGAA
>JAJAYM010000023.1 GCA_027117675.1 Actinomycetes bacterium
AACACTCGACACTCGCTGACCGTGACTCGCAACATCCACCGACTCGTACAGACCGCAAGGCCCGTTCTCGTGTCACTGTCGAACAAGGACTTCGTCGGCGAGACGTTGGACGCGCCCGTCGAGGAACGGCTCCTTGGCACCCTGGCGGCGACCGCCATCAGCTCCTGGCAGGGAGCCCAGGTTTTTCGCGTTCACGAACCCCAGGAGACGCGTCAGGTTCTGGCAATGGTGCAGTCGATCGCTGGGGATCGGCAGCCGGCCGTCGCACGGCGGGGACTGGCCTAGTTTCGGTGCGGTCCCTAGCCCGCGCAGCGAGTCTGACCAGGTAGGCACCGAGAGCGGCGGCCAGCACCCAGACCGACACCACGATCGTCGGTATCTGCCACAGCGCGATCGAGGTGCTGACCGAGGTGCCGTCGGCCAATGTGCCGGCCAGGACGGCGACCACGGCCTGACCCCCCATGAGGACCACCTGAACCATCGCAAAGACGGGTGCGCGCGTGGCCGGCGCCATCTCGCGAATCGCGACGACATAGGTGAGTGCGCCAGGCGCGCTGACGATGCCGAGCCCGATGTACCCGACGATGCCCGGCACGATGCTTGCTGGCATCGCGAACCCTGCGATGGCCAAGACGGCCCCCACGATCATCGTCAACGCCGACAGTTGCATCAGTTCGGCGCTGCCGCGTCGTCGCGGAAGGACCAACCCAAGGGCGGCGGCAACAAAAGCCATCAGCGCAGCGAACGGGCCAGCGAGGCCGGGGTGCTCCAACGTGGTCGCGTAGACGACGACCAGCGCCTCACCAGCCATGATGGTGCTGGCGCTGACCACCGACAGCAGGACGGCTCGGCGCAACATCGGGCGACCGGCGAGTGCGCGAAATCCGTTGCGCAGTAGCCCACGCGCGGTGTCGGTCGCCTCAGCCAGCGGTGCTATCCGCGGGACACCGAGCAGGAGCAACGCGGAGACCAGGAAGGACAGGGCGTTGAGTCCGATGGCCGCGCCGAAGCCAAGTAGTGCCAAAGCTGCGCCACCGACCAGAAAACCCAGCATGCTGGCGGCTTGCTGAGTGGATTGGAACAAGACCAGGGCGTCTTCCCGCGTCTCCTCGTCCGGGGCGTACTCGGGGACGGCAGCGGCTCGGGTGGCCTCGTAAACCGACGTCGGCACGGAGGCGAGGAAGACCAGGGCGAGCAGCGCCCAGGTCGGTAGACCGGGCAAGAGGAGAAGCAAGATGAGCCCCGCCCGCAGCAGGTCCGCCCCGATGAGGAGGGTCCGAGGCGGAATCTTCGACGCCCATCCCACGAGCAGGGGAGCAAAGAGGTAAGGCAGGTAGAGCGCGGCAAGGCTGGCGGACGCCGCCAGGGCTAGGTTGGTGTTCTCGTAGAGGAGCGCGGCGATTCCGAGCAGGCCGATCCAGTCGCCCATCTCACTGACCATCTGTGAGACCCAGAATCGCCGGAGCACCCGGTCGCGGGAGACCACCACGGCGCGGTGCAGGCGTCCGGGGATGACCGAACGTAGCCGCTCGTCGGGCGCGCGATGAGCGCCGGACGACCGTCCGGGGCTCGCGTCACGGTCCACCTGCGTGGTATCGGCAACCCGCGGCGATGGCTGGAGTGTTCAGATGCCCATCATCGGAGGGGTAGCTGCCTGGCGCTCGGCCTCTTCCTTGACCATCGAGGCATCGAGCTCTTCCCGACGTAAAGTCGTGACATCGGCCTCTGCTCGCCGGATTACCGCCACCGCCTCATCGACGTCGTCGCCCACCTGGAGCAGCTGAAGATCTTGTTCTGATGCCATCCCACTGCCCACCATCGTGTCGCGCATCCAGGCCAGCAGACCGCCCCAGTAGGAGGAGTCGACGAGAACGATGGGGAAAGCCGTCACCTTCTGGGTCTGGACAAGCGTCATGGCCTCGAAGAGCTCGTCCATCGTTCCGAAGCCGCCAGGAAGCACGATGAAGCCGCTGGCGTACTTGACGAACATGGTCTTGCGGGCGAAGAAGTAGCGAAAATTCACGCCGATGTCGACAAAGGGGTTAAGTCCCTGCTCGAAAGGCAACTCGATCCCAAGGCCGACCGAGACACCGCCAGCGTCCACCGCACCTCGGTTGGCCGCCTCCATGGTTCCGGGGCCCCCGCCGGTGATCACCGCGTAGCCGGCGCGCGCGAGGCTGGCACCGACCTGCCTGGCTCGCTCGTACTCCTCGGTAGCCCGCCGGATCCGCGCGGAGCCGAAGACGCTGATCGCCGGGCCCAGCTCAGCCAGTGTGCCGAAGCCTTCGACGAACTCAGCTTGGATGCGGAGCACCCGCCAGGGGTCTGCGTGTACCCAGTCGGTAGGCCCCCGAGAGTCAAGCAGCCGTTGGTCTGTCGTGCTGCGCTGAATCTGGTCGCGCCGCAGGACGACCGGGCCACGGCGCTTCTCCCGTGGCCGGCTCGCGCCGTCCCATCCGGCTGTGCGATCGCGTTCGCTCATGCCGCCACGCTAGCGGGGAATGCGTGGGTCAGCGGGATGTGTTACCTTAATACTTGTTAGTTCAACTAATGATCTCTCAACAACTCCACGTTCAAAGACTTTCGCCGAAACCGTCAGCCGAGTCCCGAAAGGACCGCCAGGACCGCCATGACCGCCACTGCACCAGCCACCCTCGAGCAGACCACCGGCACCTGGACGATCGACCCCAGCCACAGCCGCATTGGATTTTCGGCCAAGCACGCCATGGTGGCGACCGTACGTGGCCAGTTCGCTGAGTTCTCCGGCGAGCTGACACTCGACGGATCAGCCCCCGAGCAGTCCGCAGCCGCGGTCACCATCGTCGCCAGCAGCATCTCGACCAGCAGCGAAGACCGC
The DNA here is from genome assembly GCA_027117675.1 of Actinomycetes bacterium. Taxonomy (GTDB): domain Bacteria; phylum Actinomycetota; class Actinomycetes; order JAHEKZ01; family JAHEKZ01; genus JAHEKZ01. Next base: position 2,858 of record JAJAYM010000023.1, read on the forward strand.
GACAATCACCTGCGCAATGCCGACTTCCTCGACGTCGAGACTCACCCCGAGATCACCTTCCGGTCGACCGGAGTCCGCTTCTCACGCGGCGACGACTTCGTGATGCTCGGCGACCTCAGCATCCGAGGCGCCACGCGTCCGGTTGAGCTCAAGGTTGAACTGGAGGGCTTGGCCACCGACCCCTTCGGCAACGAGCGAATCGGCTTCTCCGGAGAGACCACCATCGGCCGCAAGAACTTCGGCCTCACCTGGAACGTGGCCCTCGAGGCCGGCGGCGTGCTGGTCAGCGACAAGGTCAAGATCGCCCTCGACGTGAGCGCCATCAAACAGCCGTAACCCCGCCCCCTCATGGGTGCAACACCCAAAGGTAGGTCATTCTTGGCACGGCTCACGGGGTGAGCCAGCTGGAGAGGCGCTCCTCGCACTCGGTCAGTTGCGCGGCCGAGACCCATTCGCCCGCGGTGTGAGCCACCTGCGGATCACCTGGACCGTAGTTCACAGCTGGCACCCCGAGCGCCGAGAATCGGGCAACGTCGGTCCACCCGAACTTGGCGCGTGGAGTCCCCCCGATCGCCGTGGCAAACGCCCGGGCGGCCGGATGCTGCAGACCCGGTCCAGCGCCAGGTGAGCTGTCGGTCACCGTGACCGCATACTCGCTGAACAACTGGCGAAGGTGCTGCTCGGCGTCTGCTTCGGAACGGTCAGGCGCGAATCGGTAGTTGATGGTGACCACGCACTCGCCCGGCACCACATTCCCGGCGACCCCGCCGCTGATACCGACGGCGTTCAAACCCTCCCGGAACTCGAGTCCGTCGATGACCGGACGCCGTGCGTCGTACGCCCGCAGCCGGTCGATCACGGCACCCGCCTCATGGACAGCGTTGACACCCATCCACGATCGGGCGCTGTGGGCGCGGACGCCAGGGACGACAACCTCGACCCGCATCGTGCCCTGGCAGCCGCCCTCCACGATCGCGTCCGTCGGCTCGAGCAGCACGGCGAAGTCGGCGGCCAGCCAGTCCGGGTGACTCCGCGTCAACCGCAGCAGCCCGTTCCGCTCCGCCTCGACCTCTTCACCGTCGTAGAACACGTAGCTGATGTCGCGAGCAGACGCCGTCACCGACGCCGCGAGCCGCAGCATGACCGCGATCCCCCCCTTCATGTCAGCCGCTCCTAGTCCGCGCAAGGTGTCGCCGTCTCGCGTCGATGGCAGGTTGTCGGCCGGCGGGACGGTGTCCAGGTGTCCGGCAAGCACCACCCGCTCAGCGCGCCCCCACGAGGTTCGCGCGACCACGGCGTCACCGTCCCGGTCCACGCTCAAATGCTCGATGCCGCGCAGCGCTCCCTCAACGGCGTCGGTGAGCTCGGTTTCGTGCCCGCTCTCGGAGTACACGTCCACCAGCGCAGCGGTGAGCGAGGCGATGTCCTGGTCAATGTCGATGGTCGCCACGTGGGTACCGTAACCGCGTGAGCACCCACACCGACGCCCCCTCCCCAGTACGCGCCGCCTTCGGAGTCGGCCTCGCCACGGTCTCCGAAGCTGACGGCCGTGTCCTCGACGTCCGGTTTCCTCGGCTCGGCCTGGGATGGGACACCGCTGTCTTGCGCAGACTCGCTGTGGAGGGCGCCGGAATCATCGACGTGCCGCCCGACAAGTCCCACGAGCTCGTCGGAGCGGTGATCACCCAGCTAATCGGGGCCGACCCGCGGCGCGGCGTTCACGTCCGATTCATCGCCCTGCACATCGCCGACCTGGACGCCGCACCGGCCGACACGTACGACGCCTACCTTCGCCTGCACCTGTTGTCCGCCCGCCTCGTGCAGCCGCGAACGATCAACCTCGACGGCATCTTCGGACTGCTCACCAACGTCGTGTGGACGAACTTCGGCCCGTGCCCCGTCGAAGGATTCGAGGCGACGCGACTGCACCTCATGCAGGATGGTCCTGTCACCATTCATGGCGTTGACAAGTTTCCGCGCATGGTCGACTACGTGACACCCACGGGCGTCCGAATCGCTGACGCCGACCGCGTGCGCCTTGGCGCCCATCTCGCCGAAGGCACCACCGTCATGCACGAAGGATTCGTCAACTTCAACGCTGGCACCCTTGGGACATCCATGGTCGAGGGACGCATCAGCTCCGGTGTTGTCGTCGGCGACGGCTCCGACATCGGTGGCGGGGCGTCCATCATGGGCACACTCTCCGGAGGCGGCCAGGAGGTCATCCGCATCGGTGAGCGCTGCCTCATCGGCGCCAACGCCGGCGTCGGCATCTCGCTCGGCGACGACTCGGTTATAGAGGCGGGCCTCTACGTAACGGCCGGAACCAAGGTGATCACCCCCGACGGCACGGTCGCCAAGGCCCGCGACCTATCAGGACAGTCCGGCCTGCTTTTTCGCCGCAACTCGATGACCGGGGCCGTCGAGGCCGTTGTCCGTACCGGTTCATGGGGTGGTCTGAACGAGGCCCTGCACACGAACGACTGACAGGGGCCGGACGCCACGCCGCCGATTTCGAACCACGGCTGGCGATGACGCACACTGGAGCGACCATGTCCGAACGCCCCTCCCGTGCCCGCGGCCTACTCCTGGCCCTGCTGGGCCTCACCCTGCCCTGGCCTTGGTAGCTGGCGTTGTCGTGTGGTGGAACGGTGGCATCGGGACGATTATTGGCCGCGAAGTGTGCACCGTCGACGGCCCCGGCGGCACCATTCAGCTCGACCAGGACCAGATCGCCAACGCCTCCACCATCGCATCGGTGGCAGACCAAACTGAACTTCCCGCACGTGCGGTAACCGTCGGCTTGGCAACGGCAATGCAAGAGTCGCGGCTGCGCAACCTCGATGGCGGCGATCACGACAGCGCCGGGCTCTTCCAGCAACGCCCCTCGCAAGGCTGGGGGTCATTCGACGAAGTAACCGATCCCGTCTACGCGTCCGAAGCTTTCTTCTCCGCCCTTGTCGCGGTCGATCGCTGGCAGCACTTGCCGGTCACCGTCGCCGCCCAAACCGTTCAGCGCAGCGCCTTCCCCGACGCGTACCAACAACACGCCGACGAAGCGAAGACGCTCACTGCTGCGTTCACTGGACGCCGCGGTGCCGCGTTGTCGTGCGCCGTCCGCGCCGAAGAAGAGCGCAGCCAGACGATCGACCCCACAGGTCTGACGCCCCGGGCCACGACACTGCGAACGGCAGTGGAGGACGCCTGGGGCAGTCAGAGTCTCGGCGGCTTCGCACCTGGCGGCGTCACTCGGGCCAATCCATCAGCGCACAACGAGGGACGCGCGATCGACGTGTTCTTCGAGCCGTACGACGACCCGCAGATGCGACACCGCGGCTGGGCGCTTGCCCACTGGATGGTCGCTAACGCCGACCAGCTTGACGTGAGCATCCTCATCTATCGCGACAAGATCTGGTCAGCACGGCGTTCACCCGAGGGCTGGCGCGACTACGTCTCTCCCTTCGGCGACCCCAAGGACCCCACGCAGCGTCACCTCGACCACATCCACGTCGAGGTGGTCTAAACCTTGCGCGGTCCTGGCCTGGAAGATGTTGGCTAAGGAAGACGTGCGGAACTGAGTGAGCGGTCCTGCGGTCACGTCGTACTTTGCCCGAGAGGCCAGGGCCGCACGGATCGCCGGGAAGGGCGAACCGAAGCATTAAGAGCCAGGCGTGTTGGACGCCTTCAGCCGTGCGAGAGCGCCGCGGACGAGCCCTGACCGGGCGATCCGCTGGGCCGCCGCGTCGACGCGCTCATCGGAGGCCGTGAGCGCGACGCGCACATGTCTGGCACCGCGCACGCCGTAGAAATCGCCGGGCGCAACCAGGATGCCGCGTTCGGCGAACCACGTGACGGTCTGCATGGCCTCCTCGTCGCGCGTCGCCCAGATGTACAGCCCCGCCTCGGAGTGGTCGATCGTGAATCCGGCCGCACGCAGCGCCGCCAGCAACACCTGCCGCCGTCCTGCGTACCGCGTCCGCTGATCGACGACATGGGAGTCGTCGTCGAGGGCCGCCGCCATCGCGGCCTGCACAGGCGTCGGCATCATCAGGCCGAGGTGCTTGCGCGCATCGAGCAGTGACGACACGACACCGGCGTCCCCTGCAATGAACCCCGCTCGGTATCCGGCGAGGTTCGACCGCTTCGACAGCGAGTGCAGCGCCAGCACGCCGTCGTGCACACCGTCGCACACGTTGGGGTGCAGAACCGACACCGGGCGCACATCCCACCCCAGCTCGACGTAGCACTCGTCGGAGACCACGACCGCTCCGCGTTCGCGCGCCCAGCGCACCATCTTGCGCAGGTGCTCGGCCGGCAGCACCTGTCCCGTCGGGTTCGCCGGCGAGTTGAGCCAGACCAGGTCGATGCGACCCGGGCCGATGGCCGTGGTCGAGTCGGACGCGATCACTGTCGCCCCGACGACCTTCGCGCCGATGTCATACGTGGGGTAGGCGAGCTCGGGAACCAGGACGCGACTGTCGGAGTCCAGACCTAGCAGCATGGGCAAGGACGCCACCAACTCTTTGGTGCCGATCGCCGGCAGGACGGCCTCCGGCGTTACTCCGGTCGCCCCGAGCCGACGT
>JAJAYM010000024.1 GCA_027117675.1 Actinomycetes bacterium
CGCGTCGCGCTCGCCCGTGTTCTTGCCCAGGAGGCCCAGGTGGTGCTGATGGATGAGCCACTCGGCGCACTAGACGCCATGACCCGTGACCACATGCACGATGAGATCGAAAGAGTGTGGGAAGAGCACCAGTTCTGCGTTCTCTTTGTCACGCACAACATGCGCGAGGCCGTTCGGCTCGCCGACCGCGTCGTTCTGATGTCGAGCTCACCTGGACGGGTCAAGCTCGACCAGCGCATCACGATCCCCCGCCCACGGCGCATCGACTCTGCCGAGGTGGCCGAGTTGGCTGGCGAGCTGACCGAAGCACTCAGAGAGGAGGTCGCAGCGCATGTCGCTTGATGTCGCTGACCGTCCGGCCACGCGAGAGGCCGGAATTGAAGTCACCATTTCGCGCCGACCGTCACTGCTGACTGCCACCGGCCGCGCCTGGTCCTGGACTTGGCCCAAGCTCTTCGCGATCGCCATCGCCATCGGCTTCTGGCAGTTCCTGATCTGGATCGAGTGGAAACCTCCCTTCGTGCTCCCGCCGCCGTCCGCCGTGTTCAGTGAGCTGGCCACGCTCGTGCAGACGGCCCGCTTCTGGGACAGCATCGCCACGACGCTGCAGCGTGCCGCATTCGGATACACGGCCGCCCTCATCATTGGTAGCGCCTTGGGAATCGCGGTTTCCCGCGTGCGCACCTTGCGTCTCGCGGTGGGCTCACTGATCACCGGACTCCAGACGATGCCGTCAATCGCCTGGTTCCCATTGGCCATCGTGGTGTTCGGCGGATCCCCCAACAAGGCGATCACTTTCGTTGTCATTCTCGGCGCCGCGCCAAGCATCGCGAACGGCATCATCTCCGGAATCGATCACGTGCCACCCACATTCGTGCGGCTCGGCAAGGTGATGGGGGCCAGCAGCTTCAGTCTTTACCGCCACATTGTGCTACCAGCCGCTATGCCGTCCTACGTAGCCGGACTCAGCCAAGGCTGGGCATTCGCGTGGCGTTCGCTGATGGCTGGCGAGCTTCTCGTCCTCGTCTTGGGTGTCACCTCCATCGGGTCGAATCTGGACTTTGCCCGTCAGTTCAACCGGATGGACGAGGTGATCGCGTGGATGTTCGTGATTCTGATCATCGGAATGATCGCCGACTTCATCTTCACCTCGCTGTCCCATTCTCTCCGGAGACGTCGTGGCCTCGCCATCGACGACTAAGTCGTCGCCATCTGGGCCGTCGCTGAGCCGACGAGAACAGACACCTGCCCGGTCCACGCTCGACCCCGTGGACCGGGCAGGAAAGTCGCGAGTGAAGGCCCCTATGGCCGTCCCCGAGGGGACCTCCTCGCGTCGTCGCCGTCGGAATGGCAAGAATGGGACCATGCACGTATCCGCAAAGGTCGACTACGCCATGCGAGCCTTGCTCGTTATCGCCCGCGAGTCGGGTGAGAACGGAGCGCTCATCAAGGGCGAACATCTGGCATCGCAGCAGGACATTCCAGCGCGATTCCTCGAGGGCATCCTTCGCCAGCTTCGGCAGGCCGGCATCATCGCGAGCCAACGCGGCGCAGATGGCGGTTACCGACTGGCGCGGTCTGCCTCGGCGATCACCGTGGCCGACGTTGTACGGGCTCTGGACGGTCCCCTGGCCGATGTGCGAGGCGACCGCCCCGAAAACGCCGAGTACGAAGGAGCGGCCGAGCACCTGCGCGATGTGTGGGTGGCGACGAGGGCCGCGCTCCGCGGCGTCCTCGACCACGTCACACTGCAAGACATCGCCAGCGGCAACCTCCCCGAAACCGTGACCAACTTCACCAACGATCCCGTCGCCTGGACCTAGCCCCCGGCGGGTGCAACGCCCCCAAGGTTGGGTGCAACGACGCGTTGCGTTCAAATGACGAAGCCAACGGCAGGTTCACGGCTGGCGTTTGTCCACAGCTGGCACATTTGCCCGCCTGATCGAGGCCAACTGACCAAGGTGTGCATATGGCCTATCCACGAGCATTCGACACGCACGCCATCGACGACTTAGCCCGGACGCAGGGTGGCATCGTCACCTTTCGGCAACTCACCGCCATAGGCATGTCGACGGCCAGCATCAGTCGATGGACTCGTACCGGCGGGGTTTGGCAACGCGTCCTTCCAGGCACCTATCTGATTCATCGGGGGACACCTACTGTCGCTGAGCGTCTTCACGCCGGTCTGCAGTACGCAGGGCCGGAAGTGGTCATCACGGGTGGATTGGCACTTCACCTGAGGCGTCTGCGATACCTGCCACTCGCTGTCGAGAAGCTCCCTGTGCATCTGCTTCTGCCCATGAACCGCCAGGTGAAATCCTCAGGCTTCGTCATCATCGAACGAACACAACGCCTTCCCTTGGCCGAACTCATCGACGGGTTTCCGGTAGCCCCGCTACCCCGGTCGATCTTCGACGCAGCCCGGCGTCACAACGACAAGGCAGCAGTCCGAGCATTCATACTCGAAGCGGTTCAGCGCCGGATGCTTGAGATTCCCGACCTCGTCGCCGAGATTGCGGCCGGTCAGCGGCGGTGGACTGCGACTCTCCGGGATGTGCTCGGTGACGCAAGCACTGGAGTGCGTTCGGTGCAAGAAGCCAAACTGCGAGACATCGTCATCGCGAGCGACCTCCCAGAGCCCCTTTGGAACCCCACCTTGGAGACCCTCGATGGTGACTTCATCGCCGAGCCCGACGGCTACTACGAGGACATCGGGCTCGCGCTCGAGGTCGACTCACGAGAGCACCACTACATTCGCGAGGACAATTTCAGCAAGACGTGGAGCCGGCACAGTGTCTATAACCGGCATCGCATCGTTGCGGAACGAATACTCCCCATCACAATGCGCGAGAACCCCCGGTCGGTGGTCGCCGCCATCAAGGCAACCCGGATCGCCCATGCCCATCGTGTTCCACCGGATGTTCGAGTCATTCCGGCGACCACCCCGGGGAGGCGAGCCGGGTGGTGACGGCGTTGACTACGCCACACGAACGCAACGTGACGTTGCACCCAAGGGGGTGGTGGCGGGGGTGTACGCGTTCACGGGTGGGGGGTGAAGGTTGCTGCCGCGGTGTAGGGGTCGGTGTCGCCGGAGACCACTTCAGCGGCCAGCCGGCCCATCTGCTGTGATGCGTCGCCCCGCGAGAGGTTGGCCCGCACCGAGGCGACGATGAGGGCTTCGATCTCAGCGCGCGCGCGGAGCCGGCGGCGGCCCTGTAGCTCGTGGTGCTCGATGAGGTAGTCGCGATGGCCATCGATCTCGGCGAGCAGCTGGTTGGTGCCCTCTGCACGGGACGCCACGGTCTTGAGGATCGGCGGACGCCACCTGGGCGCGCCTTCGCCCTCGACGTTGCGACCAATCGCCAACATCGTCCGCAGCTCGCGCGCCGTCACATCAGCGCCGTCACGGTCTGCCTTGTTAACGCAGTAGACGTGGCCGATCTCGAGAATGCCAGCCTTGGCAGCCTGGATGGCGTCTCCCATCCCTGGGGCTAGCAGCACCACCGTGGTGTCGGCGAGCCCAGCTACCTCGACCTCCGACTGCCCGACACCCACCGTCTCGATCAGCACGACGTCGCAGCCAGCTGCGTCCAGGACGCGTACCGCTTGGGGCGCCGCGGCCGCCAGCCCCCCGAGGTGACCACGCGTCGCCATGGATCGGATGAATACGCCAGAGTCGGTGGCATGCTCCTGCATCCGCACTCGGTCGCCGAGCAAGGCACCACCCGTGAAAGGTGATGAGGGGTCAACGGCGAGGACGCCAACGCGGCGGCCACCGGCTCGCAACGCCGTTACCAAAACCGACGTCGTCGTCGATTTCCCCACACCCGGGGCACCAGTGAGACCGACTACGTGAGCTCGACCCGTGTGTGGGGCCAGAGCACGCGCGACATCGGCCAACATCGGCGATTGATCCTCGACCAGCGAGATCAGCCGCGCTACCGCCCGAGGGTCGCCACTCTTGGCCCGGGTGACGAGCTCAGCCGGGTCACCTGCGGTCGACCGGCTCAGGCCGGTACCCGCAGGATCAGGGCGTCACCCTGTCCGCCGCCGCCACACAGGGCGGCGGCTCCGATACCGCCGCCGCGTCGCTTGAGCTCGAGCGCCAACGTCAGAGCCAGGCGGGCGCCGCTCATACCGATCGGATGGCCAAGCGCGATGGCTCCCCCGTTCGGGTTGACTTTCTCGTCAGAGACACCCAGCACCCGCGTCGACACGATTCCGACCGCAGCGAACGCCTCATTGATCTCGATGACATCGAGGTCGTCGACCGACAGCCCCTCACGCTCAAGGGCTTTCTTGATGGCGTTGGACGGCTGCTCGTGCAGGGACGTGTCCGGACCGGCCACGATGCCGTGCGCACCGATCTCGGCTAGCCAGGGAAGGCCCAGCTGCTCGGCCTTCGCCTTGCTTATCACCACCACGGCGGCAGCGCCGTCAGAGATCTGCGATGCCGACCCTGCTGTGATCGTCCCGTCCTTACTAAATGCTGGACGCAGGCGCCCTAGCGACTCGACAGTCGTGTCGGCGCGGATGCCCTCGTCCTCGGAGAAGACGATGGGGTCGCCCCGACGTTGGGGAATCTCGACCGGCTCGATCTCCTCGGCGAAAAGGCCGTTCTTCTGTGCCTCTGCGGCCCTTTGGTGCGACCGGGCGGCAAAGGCGTCCTGCTCGTCACGGGTCAACGAATAGCGTGCGTTGTAACCCTCGGTGGATGCCCCCATGGGTTCGCCGTCGAACGCGTCCGTCAATCCGTCGAACGCCATGGCGTCGACGAGTTGGGTGTTGCCGTACTTGACACCCTCGCGCGACTTGAGAAGCACGTGCGGAGCGTTCGTCATCGACTCCATCCCCC